>JAJTDX010000062.1 GCA_021298235.1 Cryomorphaceae bacterium
GGCGAGAACATAAAAGGTGTTCACCATGGCAATTGGATGGTTACTATTCCGGTTGCCATTGTTTGGGGCTTGATCATTTTCAACCTTGATCGCTTTATTGTATCTACGGTAAAAGGAGATGGAACTGAAAAAATTACCTTGGGAGAATGGGGAGCGATGTTGCCTCGCCTTTTCATGGCAATTATAATCGGCCTAACTATTTCTGCTCCTTTGGAGACTCATATTTTCGAGAAAGAAATTACGAGAGAATGGAGCGAAGTTCAGTTTAAAAAATCACAAAATAGAGCTGACGAAGTCGAGGGTATATATTTCGCTCGAATTAATGAAATAAAGGCAAAAGTTCTAAAAAATGATAGTATTTATCGCTCGAACAAAATTATTTTCGACTCATTAAGTGGTCAAATTAATGACCTTCAAGCTGGAGTTGGTATTTATATTGGTCAAGCTTGTTTAAAAGGGGAAATTTGCCAAAGACATGGAGCAATGTACAAGTCAAAAAATAAGGCTGAGGAAATGATGAACGAAGCCAAAACAAAAAATGATGATGCAAATTTAGAGCAAACAAAATTATTGGCTGAAAAAGATTCGGTGAAAAAGGAACAAATGGATTCAATACGAAAACAATTACCAGGATTTTTGGATCAACTTATGATGTTAGAAAACTTATCATCCCACGGTGAAACTTTTAATCCAATTGACCCCGTAACAAAAAAACCACAAATTGATCCCAAAACAAAAGAACCTGTAATGGAGGAATTATACGGTGCTGCTTGGGCCCCCATCTGGCTCGTACGCTTGCTCTTCATGATCGTGGAAATTGCCCCGGTAATCTTTAAATTCATGATCTGGAAATCTTCGTATGATTACATGCAAGACAACGTATCACAGATACTTGAGTCCAAGCAGGGAATATCGCTGGAGGTCATTCCTACTGAGGAAGGTAAGCTGTATAAGATCAAAGAAAATTACAATGCCAGGCGTATCGTGGAGGTATCCAAGCGACAGAATGAGCTCGAAAAAGAAAATGCCATTCATGCAATTACCTTGTATGCAGAAAAAGAACGTGAGGAGATTGAAAAGGATCCTGGAAAATTTGTTCAACCAACTGATCCATCAGACCCAAACAATCCAACTACCTGATTTTAATGCTCAGCTGTCATCATGGATGAGCGTTACGTCTTTTTGGGAGAATTTAAAGGAATGTTCTTCACGTTGCAAGAGCTTCCTTTGGATAGTACTAGCCCTTTCCCTGAGGAACAGGAGCACCTTGTTCGTGTGTATCAAGGGGTATTGACTGATGCTGAATTTCAGGATGAATACAAACCAGAGGATTACAGAAATCTTGAAACATTTGTTCTTTCAAATGTTCCGAAGATTCAAATTCACCCAAAAGGTCCAGGACCTTTTAAAGATATCCGTACCTACACGTTTTCGCAATTGCTTTTATTGCACCCTAAGGTGGAAAGAACTTTTGATATCAATGGAAAGACGTATGGAGAAATTGTTTCCAAGGCCTACGGGATAACAGAAAAATTTCCCCTAACAAAATTTGATGGGGAAACAAATGTTACTGAGCAGAATGATTCGGACAATACATTCAATAATAATCAGGGAGGAAACAATTATGGCAATAACAGTAACAAGGGACCGGTAATTGTTGATGAGGGATACACCCAGAATGTAAATCAAGATACGGATTCAACAACAGTCGCCGACCCTATAACTTGGCAAGACCGCTGGGATTCTGTACAAAGTGGGTGTGGGTATTGGTTCTCCGGATGTTTAGCAAATTTTTGGAGTATTTTATTTTGGTTAATCCTACTTTGGTTTCTCTGGTCAATACTAAGAAGTTGTAATGATGGGGTTGATCATTGCGAATTGAAAAGAATCGCCGAACAGAAACTCAACGATGAAAAGCTTGCCTTTCGAAAAACGAAAAAAGATTACGAGCAAAACCTGAAGCTGGCCTTGAATGCGTATTCAAGAATCTATTTCTACCGAAATGAAACACAGTTTCACCTTAATTCACTTGGTGAGGATAGCCCTATAGGAAAGATCGCTAACATTCTTTCCTCGTACAAAGAGAAGCAATTTATCATCGAAGGATTCACCAACGGGACGAAAAGCGAGGCGAAAGGACTAGACCTGCAAAGAGCTGAAAAAATGCGTGACACATTGGTTTCTCTTGGGATTGAGCCTGAAAGACTTTTTGTGATTGGAAAGAAGGATAGTCTATTACTAGAAAAGAGTAGGAAACTAAACAACTTCTATATTTCACAAGGAAACGTAAAACAATATAACCGCAACATGCGGGTTGAAATTAAATTGAATCCTATAAATCCATGACCAATAATGTAAAATATTATGTCAGAGGACATTTTGAAGGCAACTTCAAAACATTTCAGGATTTAAATCTGGAAATGGGCGAACCATTTCCAGAAGGAGATAAGTATTTAATCAGAATTTACCGAGGCCTAATTTCAGATTCAGAAGAAATAAACCAACAAACGTTTGATACAACTGCTGGTGAGTTCGAATTCAAAGAAGTAAATAACATCCAAATTAATGCAGGCCCTAAATGGCCACATCCCTATGACCGAATTTATTCCATGGGTTCATTAAAACTCATTGGAGCAAAAATATCGAGTATTCAATCCCTGAATGGCCATACCTATGGAAAAATAAATGGTTACCTCATTGGCAGTGTTGTAGAAAAAACTTTCGAGGAAAATTCATTGTTCAAAGAAGATAATAACGATACTTTAGAGGATCAGAATAATTGGTGGGATTACAGACAAAAGAAATGGTGGAAAGATAATTTTGGACCTACCGAAGATAATAGCGGGAACAATCATACGAGCAATCTAGATGGTGGCGTAAATGATAATCAAGGAAGTAACACTGGCAACAATGGTGTTACTGGGGGTGACAACGTAATTGTCAACCGCCTTAAAGGGTGTGCTGATATGCCAAGGCAAGGATGCACAACCTTGGGTTGTGGGCAAGGATGCTTGACATGGATTATGAAGGCTTTGGCGTTTTTACTTTTACTCTACCTTATTTTGACTCTGACCAATTGGGGGCAGCAATGGGTGTGCAGATATCAAAAATGGCGTATGGATAAGGAAACAAAAGAGCTTTATACACAGCGTGCAGAAATGCAGGATATTATTAATCGTACCAAGCCTCCTGTATCAATGTGTGGAGGTCAACAGGACTTTGAAGGAGACAATCAACCACGTACGTTCACATACACTCTTGGACCGGTAAGCGGACCAGTATTGATAACCTATGATATGTTTGATGTGCCCGATAGACTTGAGGTTATGTTTAATGGAGATCTTGTTGCCGAAACTAGAGATACTTTTGATCAAAATGAATACCCAGACTTAGCAGGTGGTGGATTTGCGAGTGGCCAAGATACATTAAGATTTAATTATAAATTTAAGAGCAATGAATTGCACGAACTTACCATACGTGTTGTTCCAAATCAACAAATCAACACCACGAAATGGGAATTTAAAGTGAAATGCCCATGATGAACTTAGGGAAATATCTTTTTGGCTTTCGACCCGAATATTTGAGTAAAGCTGACGAGGCAGAAAAAAGAAATCAATTTTTTGCCTTTAACGTGCTTGCATTCATGTTATGGACTCTTGTAATACTGGCAACCATTAGTGCTGTCTGTTATGGCCTTATAATTTTTGAATCCTGGTTGATTGCACTTATTTCAGGTTTAATTTTTGGTGGAATTTTTTTCCTTTTGATGTTGTTGGTTCTCTTTTTAAATATGACAACACAGCACAAAGATCTTTATGAAAAAATGACTGATATGGAAACGGTTTTTGATGAGTATCGAAATACAGATCTAGAGTCAATTTCTGATGAAAAAGCCATGCTTACGGTTACTGATTTTGCAATGAAACTGAGAGAAGAAAACACATTTCCAGATCGACGTAGCACCCATGGCTCTAATTTGTTCACAAGTGCTATCAAATTAGCCATGATTATTTTAATTTCCATTATAGTTGCCAATGGAATGGAAATATTAATTTTTCGAGACAAGCTGAATCAAAGCATGTCGGACATCAGAAATTCTAAAATTCTTCTAGAACTTTCATCGTCAAAAAGCGAGGCTGTTTCGTTGAATAATAATCCAATAGACGAAGAATACTCCATACATGCGAATTGGATGCTTGACATGGTTGATGAAAAAAATGGCAACTTTATTCTTGTAGAATGTCATTCTCTCCTTCTGACTCTAAAAATAATGTCTACAACCTTGGGTGTGTGGAAAATTATAATTGATGTACTTTTCACGCTTTTGTTTTTAACTCCATTCATTGTTGTTCGAAGAAGTCGTTTTATAGCAGGTGGTGTATTTTTAAAGGAAGCCGCAATACTTGATATTTCCATATCACTCATGTTTTATATCCTTACAGAGAAAAAATGTCGTGAAATAAAGAGGAAACTAGAAAATGAGTACGACTATACTGCCCTACTCAAAAAATGATCGATGAAAAATAGCATTTTAAATAGAGGAAATATATTTTTTATCGTTCTACTTGGAATTATTCTGATTCTGTTACTTCCGTATTTTAAAAATGCATTCTACAACGAAGATAAAACTCTAGCATGGCTGGAGAAATTTAAGAGACCCGAAATTGATACAACACAAGTTCTAGCAGATACTTCTCAAAACTCCGAATTAACCAAAATTTCTTGGTCTTGGAATGACTTCTCGGGTCGGAAACACAAAATTCAATTTAATGTGCCAACCGAAGAATATGACCTCGCAAAAAATCATCGGGAAACAATGTCAATGCTTTGGCTCAGCGAGTTGTATTATGATTTATTAGACGCCAGTAAAGTTGCACTTGACAGCATGGCAACTGCAATGAAAAAAGACATTTCAAAAAAACACCTCAAAGGAATTCAAGCATTGAATTATGTTGTGAACGCAATTCAATTTCCCACATACACAAAAATCACTGATGAAAATGAATGCCCCTGTTACGATATGGGTAGATGGTGGTCAAACCGATGTGAACCACTCACAAATGGTACCGGATGTTGCAATGAAGTAAAACCCTTAGGGGTTTTTTCTCCAACCGAATTCATTTTCAATAAAACCGGTGATTGCGACACTAAGTCACTTATCGCTTACAGCTTACTTAAGCGCCTTGGATATGATGCCGCATTGTTGATTGGAGACGTACAAGGTGGAAGCCATGCAATGCTGGGATTATCAAATGTTAACCCTGTTATACCGACCAAATCTATCAACTACAGAGGAAAGATTTATTACCCTTGGGAGGTTACTTCTTTTAACAGCGACTGTAAACTAGGAAATATGTCAATGTGGGGACCGGGTTGGAGGAATCGGGATGTGATTTGTAATTAGATTTTTTTAATTTTAGAATATGAAAGCTGAACTTGTAAATCTTCTTGTTTCATTAATAATTGCTGTAGTATACATGATTGGAGCGATTAAAGTGATCAAACCTTTTTTTAGTAAAATATCTAGTCCCATGACAACTGCTACGGGCGTGCTATTCTTGGGTGTTGTATTTGGATTCGGAATAATTTTAAATGATTTCTCTGAAATTGCATCCTCGGCATTTTATTACAATTACCAAAAATCAGAGCTAGGTATGGGGATTTATTATTGGATTTTATTCACCGCTATTTCCTTTGCCTTCTCCTATGCTGTTTTTCATTTGAGCTTTAAATTAATTGACCTTGTAACAACAGAAAATGAAAAAACAGAATTAGCAAAAAATAATTTCAGCATTGCAGGACTTCATGTGGTCGTTTTTATTTCAATCTGTCTAGTTGTTTCCAAGCCACTTATTGCATGGGCTAACGGTTTGGTTAATTTTCCTGTTTTTCCAGATTAGCATTTAAACTAGCGTGTATTGATTATCTCTCTTTCCTCAAGTCAAAGTACATTTTTTTCAAAATAAACAATACGAAAACGATGTAAACAGCCATATTGAGATACCATTTCCATGAACCATCATATGATAAAAGTCCATAAACACCTGTCCATACCTGCGCGAGTGTCAAAATAAATAAGATCCCATTCATCTGCTCCGAGCGCTGTTGAAATTCCTTTTCTGTCGATATTCGGGCAATACTCTCCAGGCCATTAATACTTTTGAGATATTCATCTCTCATTTCGTTAATCTTGAATTTCAATCGTAGGTCTTCATAAAAAGAATCAATCTCGTGATAATTACTTATGTCAGAAAACACTTGATTGAATTCAGCCTTCACCATTAGACCACGAAGGCGACGAAGTTGATTCGGTTCAAAGCGACCATTGCTACTAACTTCCATAGAATTAATTCTTCCTTGACAATAATGAAAAAGCTGTCTTTGATTAAGCGCAAAAAGGAATGCGGGATAAAAATCATTAACCATTTCTTTTTTGCGGCTTAAGTCATTGTTGCCTTTAATAACAACTGCTCCTTCACTTATACTATAAATCTGCGTATAACTATCTGGACTCAATGCTTCAAAATCGAATAGCAAATTATCACTCAGAGGTACATTTCGAGAATCTGGGACTCTGAGAGTTCTGTATATGTCGGAAAGAAAAACCTGTTCACTGTCTTCAATCTCGGTTCTTTCAATACGCTTATCGGTCTGAAATAAGTGTAAAATAAAGGGCTTGATTTTTTCATTTTCATTAAAATTAAATACAATTTCTGGTGGCAGGCCCATAAGAAATTCTTGCAACACCTCATTGGCTATCTCGTGTAAAAAAACACCATTCACCTCATAATTCTCAGTTTCATTGATGATTTTCAATTCATCTACATTAATCTTTACTTTTGAAGCCTTGTCTGTCAACTTTCGATTCCACGTCTCCTGATCACAAGAATCGTGATAAAACAAAGTTTTTTGATCATTTGGATTATTATACCATCTGTAAAAATTTGACGCTGAGGCAAGGTTTCTCATTAGTTTTGCCTGAGAGCTCCCCTCCTTTTCGATCCAATCTAACTGAAAAGTTAAAAATCCAAATCCCAAACCCTCATTCGAAAAAGGACGATTGATTACTAATTTCATTGAGCTAAGCTTAAACCAAAAAACCTGGGAATCTTCTCCTTTAACATAAAACCTTAATTCGTTGATTAGAGTATCTGTCAATGCAACCAAATCACTTTTCTCTGAATTCTTAGAGTTAAATTCATTCTCAACAATTTTGTAATATCCTGGGACAGAAGGCAAATATTTTACTTTGGAAATAAATGACGGATTTTTAAATAAATTAAATTCATTTTTATTCAATAATAGCTGATCTCGATTTGCACCTCTTTTAATTAATAAAATTCTCGCTATTGTTGATTTCAACAAACTATCATTGAATTCGATTACATCAAGGAAGGATGAACCAGCCTTAATATGTTTAGGAAAATGAAGCTTCAGGTAAGTGTCAACCAAAAATTCTCTTTTCAAATACTCGCCTTCTGATTTCTCCCTTAAATCAAACGGCACGGTCAAGATGGTATAGCTCATAACTCTTGAAAATAAATTATCATTTTTTTACCACATATTCCTCTCGTGATTTCACACTTATAAAGGAGCGTAAAGGTCCATCAATAATAACTGCACTCAACCAGCCTCCAAATACACAGCCCGTATCCAGACACGTGGCATGTGGAAATTCTTGAGAGGTTTCCTGAAGGAAGGGCTGATGTCCAAAATAGATGTGACCAAACGAACCGGAGTAGATTTCAGCCCAATAGCGGTCATTTTCGGATTCCTTGTTGAGTGAGACAAAATTCCCTTCGGGTGTTAAGTAACGGACCTTGGTCAATAAATCCAAACCTTTGAACGTTTTTGGACTATGCACCCCGTATTGATAGGATTCCGGAAAAGGGAATTTGAGGGTTTCTGAAAGACCACCGTGAAGCAAAAGAATGTTATCTTCTTTTAATGCTAATGTGTAAAATGCTCTTTTCAAAAGTAGGATTTCCGCTTCTCCGATGCCATCGATCAATGCAGGGAATTCATCGGTACCCTTCATCTGTTGTTCAAGTCCACTGCCCGTTTCAAGATGATGAAGATAACGTAGGAACTTCTCTTCGTGGTTTCCGAGGATCAATTGAAATTTGCAGTATTCACTCAGCTCTCTGCATTTGCGCACTACAGCGGCAGAGTCCGGACCCCGGTCAATAAGGTCCCCAATGGAATAGAGCTCGTCCGTAGGCTTAAGGTCGATTTTCTCCATCAACTCCAGGAATTCATCGATGCACCCATGCACATCACCAAAAATGATCCTTCTGCTCATTCTACCTTACTCTATGATCCAGCTTCCACTATTTTGCTCTTTCATATGCTCTTTCAGTCTCAAAAATCTTCTCGAATCCTCGGTTCGAACTGAAATCGTTCCTTTCGATAATTCTGGAAATCTAAGATTGGGTTCAGTGATTTCAAATTTGGCATCCGGATAATCATCCAAAAAACCCTGATTCGAAATTTGATCCCAAATACCTGGTGTGGTTGTACCCACTTCTGTAAATTCTGACATAATTGAAACTAAATTTATATACTAAAATGAAATCATTAAAAAATGAAATTTAAGCTTTATACCTCGAAGATTTACATCATAGAGAAACAAAATTTAAACCTTGTGTAAATTGAAATTGTGTTAGAAGGTTTTAGTGACATTCAATTTCGTATTGCAGAAACAATTATTTTTGAAAATGTTAATCCAAACTTATACCCATGGGCTTCGATAAAAAATATCAGAATTACGGCGTGATTAAAGTGGAAAATGGAACCGTACGGCTTTATGAATCTCAACAAAACTATCTGACATTGAATACCTCGGGAGGAATCCCAGTATCAGACCACTGGTCTGGTGAAAATGTAATCGTTACCATGAGAGACGGAAAAGTGAGAAGATATACATTACAACAATCGTTTCACGTTGTATAATTTCCGAAACATAAATTTTGTGAGCAATAAAAAAATAATCAAGGATTTAATAACAAATTAAAAAAAAATATGGAACAAGCAAGAAATACAGATCAAAAATGCCCGGTAGTACTACTCTTGGATACCTCTGGATCAATGGGAGATGAAGTAAATGGTGTAATGGCTATAAATGAACTAAATGACGCCCTCAAAAGTCTACATGAAGAAATCTTGAGTGATCCAGTACTTTCTCAAAGACTAGAAGTTGGAATTGTCTGTTTCGATGATGATGCAAGAGTAGAAAAGCCTATCGACCTAATTTCTGCAGAGGGTAGTTTTCCTGAATTACAACCAGGTGGGACAACCAATGTTGTGGCTGGTATCAACAAGGCGATTGAAATCATTGAAGAAAGAAAGGCTTTTTACAAGTCCAACAATGAGGCATATTACAGGCCGTTTATTGTGCTGTTTACTGATGGAGCACCTTCAAATTCAGAAGATGAAATTGAAGCACTTGATGTTCAGATACAGACAATGTCGGATAACAAGAAATTTATTTTTCTGCCTTTCGGAGTTGGTGATGCTGACATGTCTCTCCTGGCAAAGCTTGCTGCCCAGACTTCAGATCAACGTCTTGCCAACAAAGCAATCGCCTACAAGATGACCAACGCAACGAAGTTCAAAGAAGTTTTTGAATTTGTAAGTGCCAGTATTGGAGCCGCTATTGGTCAAGGAGGGGCAGCCACAACACAACTCGACCCATCTGTTGCGCAAGCGGTAACGTTCGATTTGTCATAGAAACTTATTTCTCGCTATGGAAGCAATAGTAGCTATGAGTAAGTAAATGCAAATACGTAAACTATGGAATTCTCTCAATTTATAAATTGCTATACTATTACTCTTACTGCAGTACTACTAATCTTTACAATTCTTATCACTTACACGATTCATTTGAAAAAGAGAATAAGAAATCTTGAAAAAAAAAATACAGAACCGGTGACATTAAAAGAGCAGGCCAGAAACATTTTAGCTACAGATGGAATAAATACAGAAAAGCCTCTCTTCAAGCTATCTTATACAAAGATACAAGGCCATTCGCACAAAAAATCGAATCCGCCTATACCCTGTCAAGATTCCGGACTTGGTGGAGTGCTTCAAAATGGATTTGAATATATTATTGTTTCTGATGGGGCAGGATCCTCAAAACAATCTCATGTAGCCTCAGACTTTTGTGTCAAAAGACTTTCGCACTATGTTGATAAAATTGACTTCAAAGAGCTTTCTTACAGTAAAGAATTCGAAGAAGAATTTTTAAAAAAATGGAATTCCATTGCAAAAACTTTATTCGAGAACACCAGAACAGATTTACTGAAATTGGCTGAAAGCGAGAAAATTCCTGCCAATGACTTGTATTGTACAATGCTATTAATAATAAAGACGGATTGGGGGTTCTTATCGGCTAACATTGGAGACGGAAGATCTGGTTACAGTATCGGAAAACCAAACGCACTTACGGTACCATTGCAAACTTTTATGGCTGGGGCGACTTTTTTCCTGATTAAAGAAGGCTGGGATAATGTAATGAGATCATATGTGACACCAATCGAAGATCCGAATGCAATAAAATATTTTTTTGCAACCACTGACGGATGCCAGGACTTCGTTATGGATAGAACTCAAAAAGGTCCAAGATCGGGTATTTATGACAATTTACTCGGTGACGAAGCACGATACGATTTCAATGTTCCGTATGAACCGTTTTTCGATGGATTAATCGCATCCTTGAATGAAGTAACTAACGATACTGATAGGAATATACGTCTGACAAGACTAATTGAAGACGGGATTTATGTTCTCAATGGAGAAGAAAAAGAGTTAAAAACTCTTAGTGACCCCATATTGGATGATGATAAAACATTTATTCTATTTCATAAATAAATCATGTATTTTAACTCCATTGGTCAATCTATTTCATTAGGCGAGGAATTAGGAAAAGGAGGAGCAGCAAATGTATACTCCTTCCATAATGATAAAAGTAAAGCGGTTAAAATTTTCAAACCACATATCCTTCAAAAAGAACACAATTTATCAATTCGAATTGAAAAACTAAATCACCTTTCACAGCTTGCCAATTTTGACCATGTGTTCAGTGGAGGAATAAAAAAAACTATTGGAGCTTGGCCCAAAGAAATAGTTAGAGATAGGACAGGTAAAACCGTTGGCTACATAATGGATTCTGTTAAAAACGGTATAGACTTGTCAAATATCATAATGGCTCGTGATGACAATGCTTTCTACAAATACAGAAATAAACCGCATTATTCACTTTGGCAAAAATATTTCATCTATCAAGGCAGAGGAATTAAGAACCGATTCATTCTTGCATATTATTTGTCACTTTATTTTGATAAAATCTACAATATCAAAAATAAAAATGGCGAAAAAATGAACTTAGAGATTTGGAACTTTGATATAAAACCTCAGAACATATTAGTTTCGATTGATAATTTTGGAGGCAAAGATCAAATTGTGCCTTATATCTTGGATCTTGATAATGTAACACTCAAAAACAACTCACAAATTCTTCAGCCCATTGAAAAGCAGGTTACTCCGGAATACTTTGCGCCAGAGGGACCTGAAAATAAATATTATGATTATTACAGTATTGCAGTAATTTTTCACCAGCTGATCTTAAATTTACACCCTTTTACTTTTTCCAATGCAGGCGGCACTAGATTTAGAGATGGAACAGAAATGAGCTATTTCAGGAATCATAAATGTTATCCTTGGGGTAGAAATCGGAAATTTCTCGACCCGAAAATTCAAAATGATTTCAGATGGGGAAACTTTAGAAATCTTTCACCTCAATTACAACAACTTTTTATCCGGGCATTTGACTCAGACCTCCCATCGCAGAGACCCTCAATGCAAGAATGGAGCATCGCCTTGCTCACTTTTTTACAAAATAGATCCATACAATTTGACAAGCTATTCAGATTTCAATGAAATTGAACACAATGAAAAGATTTAATGAATCATCCGAAACTCTTTTCATATTTCCACTCGAAGATGCCGAAGAATTAAATTCAAGGAATCTTAAGATAAATGCTATTCTTGATAGTCTAAAGTCGCCTGTACAAAACATTTTAGGTCTACTTTTCTCATCAAATCCTAAATAATAAAGTATTGAAAAAACGTCGCGCTACAGTTATCTATGAAATGCAGAAAATGGTGAAACACGCATCATTTCTGCCATCCGAGAATTGTATGAGGAAACGGGATTAAGGGTAAATGAGATCAAATTTCTTTTCGAGCATGAAAGCCAAAGTTTTTATCACAAGGTATTCATCGTAAAGGCAGATGGGGTACCATATCCAAAAGGAGAGCTTAGAAATCAAAAGCTCGCTTATTATTCACTCGAAAACTCTGTTTCAACCCCGAACGTTAACATACGTTTCAGCACCTTGGAGATGCTTCGCCGATATAAAGAAAACTATCTGAACCTCTAACTTTTAACCTCTTACTTCCAACTCGTCAATTACTTGTGTGGCGAGTTCGCCTGATGCAATCGAATTGCGCGAAAAGAGAAATAAATGCATAGCGCAAAGACCACTAACCAATACTGAATGAAATTTTCATGATTCGCTTTGAAAATAAAAAAATCATAAAGACCATGACTTATTGAAGCCAAGGCTACCCCAAACAGACCGTAATAAGGTATGTTTCTGGACTTTTGCAAACCAAGAAAATAGCCGGCAATGATTCCAAATGACGCATGTGCCGGAACAGCGGTAAACATTCTCCCATCCATCAAACGGTTCGTTAAATGCAGGTTTGTTGTATCCATAAAATCTGACAAACATGAACTTAGAATATTCCTCGACTAAGCCTATGCCTATTATACAACTTACTACAGACCATAAAAGATCGTTACTTTCATGATTAAATCCGAGCGATTGACCAATGTAGGAAAAGATCAACGTAGGAATCACAGATAAAACACCAAGAAAAAAGCTGGCAACTAAAAGACGCTTTGGTTCTTTGTCAAACTTATCCTGCCAATAAATATAAATACAGATTGCAATGGAAGGCGCCAGAGTTAGTAGGATGATTGGTAACATATAACGTAAAATGGTTTCCCTAAAAGTATCATTTTTATTAATTCAAACAACAAGAAAACAGGAATTATATCTAACTGCATTAGGCCATTACATTTTAGTATCTTCGCATAAAGCAAATGAAAGTCGTTTTTCTAGATTCTGTGCATCCAATCCTTGCTGAGCGACTGACAGCGAATGAATATACCTGCATGGAGGC
Organism: Cryomorphaceae bacterium; assembly: GCA_021298235.1. The sequence continues at coordinate 13,249 of JAJTDX010000062.1, forward strand.
TTGGGACATGAGTAAAGAAGCCTGCGTAAATGAAGTAGCTGATGCCCATGGCATCGTGCTCCGATCACGATTTACTATGAACGAAGAGTTCCTACAGTTTGCACCCAACTTAAAATGGATTGCGCGTTCCGGAGCCGGGATGGAAAATATCGATGTGAGCTACTGCGAAAAACGGGGAATAACGCTTTACAACTCACCTGAAGGGAATCGAAATGCGGTTGGGGAACATGCACTTGGAATGTTATTATCTCTAATGAATAAATTGCATTCCGCCGACAGAGATGTACGACGAGGTCTTTGGGATCGCGAAGGCAATCGCGGTGTTGAGCTTGACGGAAAAACAGTTGGAATCATTGGCTATGGGAATAACGGTGCTGCCTTTGCCCGAAAGCTAAGAGGTTTTGATGTCAAGCTGATGGCTTATGACAAATACAAAAAAGGGTTCGGGGACCACTTCGTCATGGAATGTACATTGAATGCGATCCTCAAAAATGCTGATGTGATCTCGTTGCACATTCCACAGAACAAGGAAACGATGTGGATGATCAATGATCAGTTTTTTCAGAAAGTTCAAAAACCCATTTGGTTCCTGAATCTCTCTCGGGGTAAGATTGTTGAAACGGAAGCATTAGTAAAAGCAATGAAAATCGGAAGAGTACTTGGTGCTGGTCTTGACGTGCTTGAATACGAAAAAAGTAGCTTTGAATCCTTCTTTGAACAAGAATTGCCCGAAGATTTTCAATACCTACTCCAATCAGACAAGGTCATTCTAACTCCGCATGTAGGCGGATGGACACAGGAAAGCTATTTCAAATTGAGCAATGTGCTTGCGGATAAGATCTTGGGAGTAACAAACTAAAGTCACAAAAGTTGACTATTAATTTTTCTTATCCAACATGAACCGAAAGCCCAAAAACAAATCCAACCGCTTACCGGATGACGGGATTGGACCACGATTATTTATCCAGCTGTAATGGCTACAGGCATAGAGCCCCCATTTCGACTGTAATTCTAATTTCACATTTGCAAAATCCGGATCCGGATAAAAAGCATTAGGCTGATAGGCATCTTCCACATTGATCGGTCGCGCATATGTGAATCCATACCCGCCCGATAATTCAGCTTGCAAAAAATCGGAAAGAACGGCATTGATCATTAAATGCGGCCCGACTGTCAGATACCAGCCCTGTGGATTCAGGGTGAATTGTCCATTCAAGGAGTCGAGGGTATATCTTCCCGCATAAAGATAATCCGTATGCGAAATACCAATCGAATATTGCACTCGTCCGTCTGGTTTATTCACATTTATATCCAGATCGATCTGCGCTATCAATGTCCCCAAATAAGTGGTTTCCTCCACATAGGAATCTTTCTCCCCTTTCGCGACAGACCTGGTTAAACTAACAAGATCACCTATACCCTTATTATTGAAATTCAACCGAATTCCTCCCCTGTCGGTATTTACACTTTTGTAATTAAAGTCAAAGGACAATGCATTTACCTTATGTCTTTCCGGATATGGTGCTACATTATTTCGAAGCATGGTGAAAGTAGGGTTGAAACCAAGGTAGGATTCGTTGTCTCCATATTGCTCACCCAAGTAAGTGAAACTCTCAATAGAAGTCTGTGCACAAACAACCGTATTCACCAATAGAAAAAACAAGAACGTTTTTCTCATTTTTAATGTTTTAAGATGGAAATTCCTATTCCTGCTGACAAGTTCCATCCTTGGAATGGTCTGTAGCCAAAACTTGCCGTACCGCTGATCCCGAATTTCTTTCCTGTAAATTCTTTCTTTTCTACCTGATATAAACGGTACCCGCAACGAAAACCAAAAGGTTGTGATTTATGCTTTTCTGTTAGTCCGGTTTCAACGCTTTTGAAGGTGTTAACAGGAAGAATCAGGGCATCAAAGAATATATCACTTCCGAAGGATCTGAAACTATTTCCGTAATTGTCATCATATATTACAATGTTTGTGATCTTACGTGATAGGATACCTGCATAGATACCGATGCTTGTATGGGCAAGAAGATTATCAGTATCAAGGAATTCAAATGCGTTTCGCTTAACAATCGCTCCTCCTTCAATGCCACTTTTTTTGCGAACAGTCGCAGGAACACTCACCGATTTCGTCAACGTGTAGGTCGTGTTACCAACAGATTTGTCTTTTGAATCCAGAACAACATCCACTGTTCTATTGGAGGTGTTATCGGTAAGAAAGAGTTGAATTCCTGCATTCACATCCAAATTACCTGGAAACTGCTTATTCAGTAACCTTCCAAGTACCATGTAACTCTTATTGATCTGATAGGCCACATTCAAATTATTTGTGACCTTGGAGTAGCCAAAAAGCCCAACATTAAAGGAGAGATTATCAACAAATTTTGTATTGACATCCATGTTCATGAATTCCAGGTTCAGAGAATTTTTCGGTTCGGCCGGATCGTTCTTTAGAACCTTGTATTGGATCAGATCCTGACTGAACAGGTAGCTTGCAGAAAGCATTAAGATGGTAGTTAAAATTGTTTTCATTGTTTTAATTTTTTATTACATCACAAAGGTCTGTAGTTTGATAACCTTGGGAAATACGCAGAGTTGCGTATATTTCTCATCTTGCTTCGAAGAGTGTTCGACAATAAGTGTCGGAAGGCCCAAAATGAAATCGAGATACGTCTATGTAGGTACAGAGTAAGATTCCGGACCTTCTCTGATGAAAAATGAAACGGGCACACGACCAATAATTGATTCGTGTGCCCGTCGGAAGCTAAGACTTAGTATTCAATTCAGGTTGTCCCCGACTACTCGATGATCACTTTTCTACTGACTTGATTTCCATTTGAGGTAGTCAACTTGAGTACATAATATCCTTTTGGGAGTTCAGGAAGTTCCAATGAACAGCTTTTGTTGAAATTCAAACTTCTGACAAGGACCGTTCTACCTGAAATATCGATAATCGCGACCGATTGCAGAGGTTGATCAGAGTTCAAATTGATTTTATCACTTGCGGGGTTTGGATAAATCTCGATATCGTATTCCTCTTTTTCTGAAAGCGAATTAAAATCCCCCTTACGATAAACACCTTCTCCTGGGACACTTATATCAAACGCATAGAAAACATATCCATTGTATTCGGTGAATTCTGCCTCATTAAATGCCTGTGGAAGATTTTCGGTAATGTTTGTCCAGTTAACGCCTTCATTAGAAGAGACAAAAAGGCTATCTATTTCACCAAAAACTCCAAAAGCATTTTTCATATAGATATTGCCTGATTGTGCATTCCGATAAACAATTCTAGGTTTAATGCCCCAGAATGAAGGTTGGGTGATCGAATTCCAGCTATTGCCTTGATCTGTGCTTTTATACCTTCCTGCGGATTGATCCATGTAATAAAGATCAGATCCCAATCGAAATAATTGATAACCTGCAAGATGACCAGATGAAATCCCTGTATTTGATTGCGTCCAAGTGTCACCATAATCATCGGATACATAAACCCCACCATTAATAGTGCATGCCAAGAGACGGTTGCCTATAGACTCTAATTTCGCAACATTCAGTATCGTAAGTCCGTTGTTAATTTGAGTCCAATTTGTGCCTCCATCAGAGGACCGGTAAACTCCTGAATTGGTCGTGTAACAAAAGAGCTTATCGGAAAAAGCATAAAAGCCGTCAACAACCGAACTTTGTGGCCCTCCAAGTGCCACTTGCCATGTTGCACCATCATCTTCAGTGTAATAGACATCGTTAGATACGACATTAAGACCAAAGAATAACCGGTTACCATAGGAAAAAGTTGAAACAGGAAGGCCAAAAGCCACTGGTGGAGCAATTTCCGACCAATTGTTACCGTAATCATCACTTTTGTACAATTTATACCCCCCCAATGTACCCGTATACATTTTCCCATTATGTCCGGATATTGTTAAAACACCGTATGAAAGATCTTGTATACCATTATTTACCTGAGACCATTGGCTAAAACATAAATTACCTAATAGGATAACACCTATAGAAAATAATACCTTTTTCATATATTGCTTGTTTAATTTATAAGTATCCTCAATAGAATGAGACTTGACAAAATTACCGGTGCATCAATCGATGCGAAATACGCAATGTTGCGTATTTTCACAGATAGCATACTGAACTACTTTTGTCGAAAAGAATCTAAATGATACAGATTGCCATAGTCGAAGACATTACTCGCATAGCTGAAGCATTGAAAGCGAAGATCCTTCTTTCGCCCGATTTTAAACTGAAATTCATTGCTCCAAACGGGGCAGAAATAATTCAGTTACTTGAACAGGACCACAATGTGGATGTGATCATTATGGACATCAATATGCCTGTAATGAACGGTATAGAAGCAACCACTCTGATCAGTCAACGCTGGCCACAGATCAAAATTGTTATGTCTTCGGTATTTGATGACGAACAAAACCTTTTTGACGCTATGATGGCTGGGGCATGCGGCTATTTGCTCAAAGATGAGGTTCCACAGAAGATTCACCGTTCCATCTTTGAAGCTTTAGAAGGAGGAATGCCCATGAGTGCAATGATTGCCAAAAAAGCACTTCAATTAATCCGAAGATCTGCTCCCATTGAGCAGGAAAAATCATCAATAGACTATCACTTGACAGAGCGGGAAACAGAAGTGCTCGAACAACTTTCGAAAGGATTAACTTATGATCAAATTGCTGAAAATTTATTCATAAGCTACGGAACGGTTCGTAAGCACGTCGAAAACATCTATCGCAAACTTGGAGTGAATAATCGTACTGGGGCAATTGATACCGCACAGAAAGGCGGAATACTTTAACCAACGAATCTAATATGAGACTTTCATTTCGTGCTATATCTGTTTATATCCTTTTTTTTCTCACGCTAATTCTGACTTCAAAAAATCTTTTTTCTCAGACAAAAAATAAAATCGATTCACTGAACAATCTTCCTTTTGAACAGAAAATCAATAACCCCAAATTACAGCTCGATCAATACCTCAAGGCTTCACGCTCAGCAAAGAACATGGGTTATCTAAAGGGGGAAATGGAATCCTGTGAAAACGTGAGTTTGATCTACTACTATTTGGGCAAATATGACCTCGAATTAAAATATGCATTGTACGCCATTCGAGGTTTTATGAAAATGGAGAATAAGGAAAAAGTAGCCCGATTATATGGTGAATTGGGTTATCGTATGAAGAAAACAGATTTGGTGAAAGCTGAATTTTACATGCAAAAAGGGATGAGTATGGCTGAAAAAGAAGGACTCATCAAACCTTTAATGGGAATCTATGACAACTACGGCGTTATCAAGGAAATAAAGGCACAGTACGACAGCGCATTCGTTTATTATAACCGTGCATTGCAACTTAAAAGAAAATACAAGGACATTTCAGGAATTCCATATAGTTTAAATAACCTTGGGGGATTGATGCTCCTTGAGAAAAAATACGATGAGGCTATTCCCTTTTTTAATGAGGCTCTTGATTTAAGGCGCCAAATCGGTGACTCCATCGGCATGTGCGAAACCTACTTCTATTTGGCCGATTTAAATCGCTCGCAGGAGAACTATAAATATGCAATAGACAACTTGAATTTTGTTATTGATCATGCTACAAGGCATGAGTTAACAAATTTGCTCTCTGATGGGCTGAAAAAAAGAGCGGCCATACATGAATTGTCGGGGGATTTGCTCAATGCATTAGAGGACGAGCGTTTAAGTCGAGTTTACGCTGATAGTCTGACTCAACAATCTCTTAGAGATAAAGTTGCCGAACTTCAGGTAAACTTCGAAACCCAAGAAAAAGAAAAAGAGCTTCTTTCGGAACGACTGAAATCAAGTAATTTCAAAAGTTGGATTTGGGTTCTTGGCCTTTTATCTATTGTTATACTTTTATCTGCATTCTCCATTCAAATCAAGAGAACATCTGAAAAAAGAAGGCTTGAATTACAAAATCTCAAAGATCTAGAATTTGAGCGGATGCGTATTTCTCGAGATCTTCATGATAATATAGGTGCAGAACTTACGCTTATCACTTCCAAGTTGGACATTAAGGCAGCCACTACCAAGGGGGAGGAAGAACAATTTGAACTGAATGAACTGGCATCGTTAAGCAGAGAAGCTTCAATTTTATTACGTGAAACTATCTGGTCTATACGTCAAGACTCTATAAACACAGGTGAATTACTCGAAAAAATTGATCAGTTTGCACGTAAAAGAGCTGGAAAACAATTGGAAATTAATACACATTTAGAAAGTGAACACACTCAAGAAATCCCATCAGCAAATGCACTTCATCTCTTTCGCATTGCACAAGAGGCAATTAACAATTCTGTAAAATACTCAAACGCTCGCCAAATCTTTATAAAATTTGAATCAACAGCAATGGAAATATCAGATAACGGAAATGGGTTCGATATTCAAAATTTTAAGCCAGGTTATGGAATTCAAAACATGAAACAACGTGCAGAAGAAATGGGTGCTGAATTCGTTTTAACATCTACTGAAAAAGGGACATCAGTAAGAATAGAGAAGATCTTGTGATTTCTATTCCAAAATAGCTCCTACCCTCAATACATTTCCAAAATAAAGATCCTTTCCGGTAGTGGTTTTCATCCAGAGTTCGTTGACTTCGAAAGATCGACCAACAAAATACATTTCAGCCAGGGATTGGATCATGGGCACATCCAAGGTCGGTGAATAAGTGTTCATAATCAGGAAACCTTCTGGTTCGAGCAATTCAGCCGTAGACGCCATCAGCTCATCGATCTTGTCTTCGAGCTTCCACTTCTCCCCTTTGACACCTAGGCCCCAAGCGGGTGGATCCATGATGATTCCCTTGTATTTGTTACCTCGCTTCTGTTCACGCGCAGCAAATTTCAAGGCATCTTCCAACACCCATTTGATGTTCAATAAACGACTGGATTCCATATTCTCGCGCGCCCACGAAATCAATTGTTTTACAGAATCTACGTGTAATGTTTCTGCTCCCTGATAGCGAGCCACACAGGAAGCAGCACCTGTATAGGCGAACAGATTCAAAAATTTATCTTCTGATCTAAGATGTGATTTAATGAAATCCCAGTTGATGCGTTGTTCCGGAAACAAGCCAACATGTTTGAATTTGGTCCGCTCAAGCTGAAAGGTCAGCTGCTCGAAAGATATAGCCCATTTCTTCGGAACGTTTTTCTTTAAGGGCTTCCAGACTCCTGATGGCCCTCCTTTTTGAACAAATTCCCAATGAGCAATCTGTTCCCACTCCTTAAAGGTTTTCTCGGTTTTAAAATAAGCCTGAACTTCTGGACGAATGGTTATAATACTTCCCCAGCGTTCCAGTTTTTTACCTCCACCGGCATCGATCAGCTCATAATCTTTCCATCCGGTGGTATACAGACGTTCGACAGACATCTTACTTCATTCGGGGCATTTTCTTGCGCCCTCCCATCATCTGTGCCATGCGCATCTGATTTTTCGATGGAGCCATTTTCATCTGGTTCTGCATCATGTTGATCTGATCACGAAGCATTCCTGAGGAATCCATTTTTTTTGCCTCAGCCAATAATTTTTCAGCTTCACTTTTCCGCCCCGTTTGCATACAGATACCAGCTAAATGCATTCTCGCCACCGCATTATCCTGACCAGTTCGAAGACCCAAGGAAAGAGCCTGACGCAAATACTGCTCACTTTTTGTAAAGCCAAACTCTTGAGTATTCATTACCGCCTGCAGAAACAAAACATAAGCATGCTGTCTGCGAGGAAGTAATTGAGGATGCGTAATTCGGTTGATGTATGTTTTGGCTTTATCGGTATTTCCAAGTCGCATTTGATTCAACGCTAAAATCATATTTTCATTCCGAAAAAAAGACAGTATGAGAATCGCCGTTACAAAGAGAAACGTTATTCCCCAACCCCAATGGCCACTGGTGAAAAGATACGTATTGAAAAAAACTGCTGAAGCTGCCAGGATGCAGCGAATAATAAACCCTTTCATATCAATCTATTGTCGCAATACATTTAAGTTCAATGGCTATCGGTGTAGGCAGAGAATTGATCTCAACCGTCGTTCGACAGGGTAAGTTGTCCTTGAAATATTCAGCATAAATGCGATTATACACATGAAAATCACGCTTCATATTTACAAGAAACACAGTGACATCTACTAAATTTTCCCAACTTGAACCAGACTCCTCCAGAATGACACGAACATTGTCAAACACGCTTCTGCACTGAGCCTCAAAATCAAATTCGATGAAATTTCCGTTCTTATCCAATTTAAGTCCCGGTACAGCGGAATCAGTCGCATCGGAACCTGCCACTCTAGGTCCTACTCCCGATAAAAATAAAAGATTTCCAACCTTTCTGGCATGAGGATATAAGCCTACTGGTTTGGGTGCGCGATCTGTTGAAACTCTGACTTGTTCGGACATAGGAAAATATTTATACAAATATAGAAAATCTTAAATGGAATTAGGGCGCCGGCGGACCAATGTACTTGAGGCAAGGGTTCGTTCCCACCCAACATTTTGCTTTTTGCCTGAATTCAATTAGGGTATCATTCTCTACATTCAGATAAAGATCGACTGTATTTTTCCATTCATTGAAACAACCTGCATCCTGAACCACGAATTGATCAGTAGGAGCTACTCCATACTTCAGCATAAAATCATCCAGAGGAAGTATTTTATCAGATTGCATAAAGACATAATTTCCCGGCTTCAAATTCAACGAGACATTCCCTTCTTGATCAAAAGAAAATTCAGATACTTCTTGAAGATCAACAGAATATTCAGCGCCTGAAAAGATTTTGAAACTCTGGTTGCTCAATGGCTCATAATATCCAGCCGCAACATCGGGAGATGGTTTTGCGCCTCCACAATAGGGTTTATGAACTGTTCCATGAATGACAACCACTTTGCCATCCTTCTTTGGCTTTAAGACCGAACACGAAGAGAGTGCAACGGCAATCGTCAAAAATAAATAACTCTTAATCATTGAATTAATTTTCCACGAAATTAAGCAATGTTCCTTATCTATTGGAAAAATGCTTTTATGTGCCGCAATTTTAACGTACATTTGCGCCACAAATAACAACAAAATCTACAACCGTATGTCAGAGGTAATTGCAGTGAAAGAAATCAATGAAATTCTTTCTGTTTTTGGGATCGATGAGCTTAATAATGGTGCAACATCAGGAGGAAAATGGTTCAGAACCAGAGGAGAAAAAATAGACTCCTACTCCCCTGTTGATGGGAAGTTGATCGCATCTGTAAATTCAGCAACGGAAGTAGATTATGAAGCGGTAATTCTCAAAGCTCAGGAAGCATTTAAAGAATGGAGAAAAATTCCAGCTCCAAAGCGCGGAGAAGTCGTGCGTCAACTGGCTGAGAAAATTCGTTTTTATAAAGAGCCACTAGGGAAACTTGTTTCTTACGAAATGGGGAAATCTCTTCAGGAAGGTTTAGGCGAAGTACAAGAAATGATCGATATCTGCGATTTTGCGGTTGGGTTATCTCGTCAACTCTACGGTCTGACCATGCATTCAGAACGTCCCGGACACCGCATGTATGAACAATATCACCCACTTGGAATCGTTGGAATAATTTCTGCATTCAACTTTCCCGTAGCCGTTTGGAACTGGAATACAGCGCTAGCATGGGTTTGTGGTGATGTTTGTGTTTGGAAGCCTTCTGAAAAAACGCCTATTACAGCAATTGCATGTCAACAGATAACCAAAGAAGTGTTTGATGCAAACGGGGTTCCTGAAGGGGTATCCAGCCTTGTCATAGGTGGTGCTGACATCGGTAAATTGATGGCCGAAGATGTTCGGGTTCCACTAGTTTCTGCAACAGGCTCTACCAGAATGGGAAAATCTGTTGGTGCAGCAGTGGGCGCTCGATTAGGTAGATCTCTTTTGGAGCTTGGAGGAAACAATGCGATTATCATTGCTCCTTCAGCTGATTTGAAAATGGTGGTGCCCGGAGCTGTATTTGGAGCAGTAGGGACAGCCGGACAGCGTTGTACTACCACACGACGACTCATTATTCATGAGGAAATCTACGACAAAGTGAAAGAAGCTCTTGTCAAAGCATATTCACAACTACGAATTGGGAATCCGCTAGATCAGAACAACCATGTGGGTCCACTTATTGACAAAGCGGCAGTTGATATGTACCTAAGCGCGCTGAAAGACGTGGTTACTGAAGGTGGAAAAATCGTTGTAGATGGTGGTGTGCTTGAAGGTGAGGGATATGAGTCAGGATGTTATGTAAAACCAGCCATCGTTGAAGCCGAAAACCATTACAAAATGGTTCAACATGAAACATTTGCTCCGATTCTATACCTAATTAAATATTCTGGAGGAGTTGAAAATGCGATTAAGTTACAAAATGGTGTTCCGCAAGGACTATCTTCTGCTATAATGACGTCAAACCTTAAAGAGTCTGAAGCTTTTCTTTCCCACTGGGGTTCAGATTGTGGAATTGCCAACGTAAACATCGGTACTTCCGGCGCTGAGATCGGCGGAGCCTTCGGTGGTGAAAAAGAAACGGGTGGTGGACGAGAATCAGGTTCGGACAGCTGGAAGATCTACATGCGACGACAGACAAATACCATTAATTATTCAGACAGCCTTCCACTCGCTCAAGGAATAAAATTCGAATTGTAATAGTTTGTAATTCAATAAAAAAGCAGGCACTCTCATGCCTGCTTTTCGTTTACATTCTAAGTCGTAGTACCAATAAGTACACTCACCCAAAATTTCAACTATCCTAATAGATATCGAAAAAATAGTAACCGGTTTATTTAGCCGGCTTCGGATTTGACAGTTTAACCTCACCTTTTAAAGTGGCTATTTCTGCTTCAATCAGTCATGTAAATTTTGCTTACATGATCCAAGTCTCCCCGTCTTCGGGCATAAAAACTAACGTTTCCATGCATATACTATATTTCAATCGCTCTAAAGTCCACAGCTACTCGCCGTACTTCGAATAAAGTCATACCAACACAACTTTATTTGATCGTTCAAGGAATTACACCTTGAAGATATAAGCTCTCACTTCCCTTGTGTCTGCCAGTTTTCAAAGACTTTTTACACTCTTTTATTTCTGACCTAACCAATACTTAAAGAACGACTTTATCAATTAAGACATTACAAAGATAGATGGACAGAGTAGGCATTCCATTGAGCCAGATCAAATTCAAACATGATGTTTAACAGTTATGTTCATTGAGGTCTGAACTGAAAAGTTTATGTAAACAATATGGATAGTTCACCGCATATGTGAAAGAAGTCCATAACATAAACGAATGTAATTCTGGAATTTAGAATTCCACTTGACGAGCTATCAGCCTTTTGTAAGATAAATCTTTGTATCTGATTCAGATTCAAGATCAGTAATCAACGAGACTTCTTCTAAAGATTCGAAATAAATAGCATTGGCCAACACTTCTGAACAGACATAATCCATATTTGAGGCAATGGCTTTTTGAATAACCGCATTGGTATCTATCTTTAGAATTATCCGATCTGTAACTTCCAGACCAGAATCTTTTCGCAGGTTCTGAACCCGATTGACCAGTTCTCTGGCTATTCCTTCTGACCTAAGGTTATCCGTAATTGTTATATCAAGCGCCACCGTTAAATTCCCTTCGGAGGCAACGAGCCATCCAGGAATATCCTGCGCTGAAATTTCAAAATCACCGAGATCAAGAAGAATTGATTCACCATCAACCACACCATTCCATGAACCAGTAGCTTCAATTTGGGCAATATCTTCCGCCTTCATTTGCGAAACGAGGTTCGCGATGGACTTCATATGCTTTCCATACTTCGGACCAATGGTTTTGAAATTAGGTTTGATCCGTTTGACAAGAACGTTGTTTCCTTCTTCAAGTATTTGCAATTCTTTAACATTCACCTCGGACAAAATCAAGTCTTTAACATGTAAAATGTTTTTTGAGAATGCGTCACTTAAGGAAGGAACCATTACTTGTGAAAGTGGCTGTCGCACGCGAATATTTTCCTTTTTGCGCAGGGCAAGAACCAGTGAAGAAATCCGTTGAGCTATATCCATTTGCGCCTCAAGCTCTGGATAAATCGCTTCTTCATTTACTTCCGGGAAATTTGCGAGATGTACGGAATCTGCGTTATGTTTTTTTGCAACTCCATTCAGATCTGAGAATAGCTGATCCATAAAAAATGGCGCAATGGGCGCTCCCAATATCGCTACGGTCTCCAAACAGGCATACAAGGTTTGGTACGCTGCCAGTTTATCGTGAGAATCGTCACTCTTCCAGAATCTTCTTCTACATAGCCTAACATACCAATTGGAAAGTTGATCGTTCACAAAATCCTGAATGAGACGTCCAGCCCGGGTAGGCTCATATTCCGCATAAGAAGTATCAACGTCCTTCACGAGAGAATGAAGCTTCGAAATAATCCATCGGTCAATTTCCGGACGCTGATCTAAAGCTATCTCTGATTGACTAAAGTCAAAGCCGTCAATATTCGCATAAAGTGCAAAAAACGAATAGGTATTGTACAACGTACCAAAGAATTTTCTCTGAACTTCGGTTACTCCGGAAAGATTAAACTTCAGATTATCCCAAGGCTGAGCATTTGTGATCATGTACCATCGTGTAGCATCAGGACCATACGTCGCCAGCGTTTCAAAAGGATCAACAGCATTGCCGAGTCTTTTAGACATCTTTAACCCATCTTTGTCCAATACCAATCCATTGGATACGACATTTTTATACGCCACAGTATCAA
>JAJTDX010000063.1 GCA_021298235.1 Cryomorphaceae bacterium
GCTCTACAATGATGCCATCAGAAATCCTGGGATCTAGCAATTACTACGTCAATGAACAACTAAATGGATGTTCTGGTCCGGCCGATATCGTTACAATTAACATTATTCCATGCGATATTACCATTCCTACAGCATTCACACCTGATGGGGATAATGTGAATGATGTATGGAATATTCAGGATCTTGATTTGAATTATCCAGAAAACCAAGTGTTCGTATACAATCGCTGGGGATCATTGTTGTATGCCTCCGACAAAGGAAAGTATTCTACGAAGCCCTGGAATGGGACGTTTAATGATAAAGAGTTGCCTGTTGGTAGTTACTATTTTATCATTGAAACAGGTGATGAACCTTTAAATGGTATTGTCAGTATCGTGACAGAGTAATCACAGCTTGGACTGCATCGTCCAGGCGATGAGGGAAGATCGTTGAACTATGAAATCAGCTGTTTCCCCTGTGAAGTATTCATGAATTGTTTGATGAAAGAGGTTCAACCAACGTTCGAAATCAGCAGTTTTTAGCTCTAGTTTGGCATGAGCTTCCATCATGTTGCCTTTATAACCCGGGCTGTCTAAAGCAATGAATGCCCAAAAGGAGGCAACTTTAGGAATGTGTTCTTCTAAATTCAGTTTTATGAAAAAATGTCCAATCTGCTCGTCAACCAGTAATTTGTCATAGAACTTACGTATCAAAAATTCCAGATCTTGAATGGTCGTAATGTCTCGTTTTTCATTTGAACCAGCCGGCATATTTCACATAATTGTTGGCAATACGTTGTACTTCTCCTTCAAATAGCTCCGGAGAAAGGGTTTTAACCTTTTTGGCCGGAACGCCTGCATAGATACTCCAGGACTCAGCTCGAGATCCTTCTAGAAGAACTGCACCTGCGGCAATAATGCAATTTGACTCAATATGACAATTATCCATTACGATTGCTCCCATTCCGATGAGCACATTGTCCTCCACAGTGCAACCATGCACGATAGCATTATGACCGATGGATACATTATTTCCAAGATGAACTTTCGTTTTTTCAAATGTGCAATGTATGACAGCTCCGTCCTGGACGTTGACTTTGTTGCCCATTCGGATGGAGTTTACATCTCCTCTGACCACAGCACTATACCAAATAGAACATTGGTCCCCGGTAATTACATCACCAATGATCGTCGCATTTTCTGCGAACCAACAATCATCTCCAAATTTTGGGGAAATACCATTGCATTCTTTAATCAGTGCCATGTTTTTCTTTCAAAGATACTTTTAACCATTTTGCGGTCAACCTTTCTCATTGAAAATTGTTTGAAGTTTCTAAAGTTTCAGCAGAACTTATGCGTACCTTTCCACCTTCATTGATTCTTCCATAAATGCTTCATTTCAGTACACATGTCCATCCGAATTCCACAGAGTGGGTGACCTTTGTCCATGGTGCAGGGGGAAGTAGTGCGATCTGGCATAAGCAATTGAAATCGTTTTCAAAGGAATTCAATGTGTTGTTGTTGGACCTCAGAGGTCACGGAAGATCGAAGGGCCCAACCAACGAAACCTACAAACGCTATTCTTTTGATAGTATTGGGAATGACGTTATTGAAGTGTTGGATCATTTAAAGATTCAAAGCACTCATTTTGTTGGGATATCTCTCGGAACGATCATCATACGGGAAATAACCGAACGCTTCCCTGAACGCACGAAAAGTATGATTTTGGGTGGTGCTGTTATGAAGATCAATGTACAAGGCCAGATTTTGATGCGCTTGGGCAGTCTAACAAAATCTGTGATCCCTTATCTTGTGATGTACCGTTTTTTGGCGTGGGTTATCATGCCGAAAAAGAACCACAGAGAATCACGTTTGTTGTTTATTAATGAAGCAAAACGCCTCTATCAAAAGGAATTTATAAGGTGGTTTACGCTCATTTCACAAGTTAATGCACTCTTGAAATTGTTCAGAATTAAGGATGCCAAAAAGCCCACCTTGTACATTATGGGGGAAGACGATCACATGTTTCTTCCATCGATAACAAAACTTGTCGAACACCATACCTCTTCGAAATTGCATGTTGTCCCGAATTGTGGCCATGTAGTGAATGTGGAGCAACCTGACCATTTCAACGAGGTAGTGATTACGTTTATTCAACAGGTACCCTCCTAAAGGTATTTGTGTGCTTCCCGAAGCGCGATCCCTTTCAAAGGAATATCACTCAGTATTTTCCTCACAGATTCAACATCGCTCTTCGAAAGCTGCCTCAGTGACCAACCAATTGCTTTTTGAATAAAGAATTCATTCATTAGGTAAAACTGCAGAATCAAACTTTTGAGTAAGTCCACATCTGTTTTTTTGCCATATTTCAATTGGAAGATCAGGCACGATCTCTTCAACCAAAGGTTGTCACTATGGCGCCATTTTTCAATTAAAACCTTCCCTTCATCCGGAAAGATCATTAGGTACTTACCCAAATAATTTGAAGCTAAAAGATCCACAGTGTCCCACCACGATTTTGTGGTAATGAGTCGTTCTAACTCCTGAGAATCTTCTGGATGATACTTCTTTTTAGGCTGCATATTCAGAAGGTCAACAGCAAGGTATTGAAACTCGCGTTCATTTTTTTCCCATAACGAATGGATTAAAGTCCAGAATTCAGTTCTTTCCAGGGGATGCAAGGTTTTAAACCACTCTTTTTGAATTGATCTGCGATCTGCTGACTTAATGCCGAAAAATGGAGCAATTCCCTTCATATATTTTGCCATTTCAGACGCATTGTCTGAATTAGCCGAAGCGCGAAATCGCTGTTCTATGTCCTTGAGCCAATGGTTCAAATGCTTTCCACTGTTCTTTTAGAGATCTAATCGGAATACTTCGGCTAAAGATTTGTCATTTTTTAATGTAACATCCAAGTCTTTAATAAGTCCATCAGCCACATCGTAAACCCAACCATGTAGGTGCAGGTCCTGATTTTTGAGCCAAGCTTCTTGTACGATAGATGTTTTGGCGAGATCGTATACTTGTTCAACCACATTTAATTCTACGAAACGGTCAAAACGTTTTTTATCATCAGTGATTGCATCTAGCTCAGACTGATGAAATCTGTATACATCTTTTATGTGGCGTATCCAGTTGTCAATCAGTCCGACATGTTTGTTCGTCATGGCTGTTTGTACACCACCACATTTGTAATGGCCACAAACAATGACATGTTTCACTTTGAGCACGTTTACGGCATAATCCAGTACACTTAGCATACTCATGTCTGAGTGGATCACCATATTGGCGATGTTTCGGTGAACAAACACCTCTCCGGCAGGAGCACCGATAATCTCATTGGCCGGCACCCGGCTGTCCGAACATCCAATCCAGAGGAGGGGAGGTTGCTGACCTTTGGCTAATTCATCGAAGAATTTGGGGTCTTTCTCAAGTTGATTTGCGACCCATTTCTTGTTATTCTCTAGAAGTTTTTGATAGTATGTTTCCATTTATTTTGTTTTAGTAACAATTATATTTTTCTTTTTCGCGGTAAATAGTTCAAAATCGTTGATCATCTCCGTTACATCAAAGTCAACGTATTTGCATTTAGACATGTCAATTATTAAAGTGGAATTAGACGGTATTTCCTCGAGCAACGCATGTATACTGCCTTTGTTTAGGTAGGTAACGTGCTCCTGAAGTTTAAGAACCTTCACATTTTCATCCTCGCCATCCATAACAGAAAAGCTTCGTTTGTAATTTCTTCTCAAGATGAAAAATATTGCCACTAGTAACCCTATTCCGATACCTTTCAATAAATCGGTAAAGATCACCCCGAGTACTGTTGTTACAAAAGGCAGGAACTGGTCTATTCCCAATCGGTATGTCGAGGTGTAAAGCTCTATTTTTGAGAGTTTGTACCCAACCATGATCAAAATTGCGGCGAGCGACGCAAGTGGTATTTTATTCAAAAGATCGGGAATAAAGTATACGCAGATTAAGAGTAAAAATCCATGAATGATGGTAGATAATTTTGATTTTCCTCCTGAATTTACATTTGCAGAACTTCGAACGATCACTTGGGTAATTGGCAATCCTCCAATCAATCCGGACAGAATATTTCCTATTCCCTGCGCTTTCAATTCATGATTGGTTGGGGTTAGATTTTTTTCTGGATCAATTCGGTCGGTCGCCTCAACACTCAATAAGGTTTCAAGACTGCCAACTAATGCAATCGTTAAAGCGATAACATATACCTGAGGATTCGTTAGAAAAGTCCAGTTTGGAGAGCTGAATTGACCTAAAAAACTCTGAAAGGAGTCAGATACAGGTATGGCAACTAGGTGTTTTTCGCCTACATAGAGGAAACGGTTCACCCAATAACAAACCGCATTGAATGTTATTCCAAACACCACAACAATCAGGGCGGGAGGAATAAACTTAAAAATGGCAATTTTTTTAATACGAGGCAATTCAAAAACAATCAGAATTACGAGCGAAATTAAACTGATTACAATCGAACCAAGGCTTAGGGCATTAAATGCATATGCCAACTCCGAAAAGGTGTTGTGTCCATCCATCTGAAAAAAGGATTCATCACCAAAAAAGTCTTTGTCATAGCCAAGGGCATGAGGAATTTCTTTAAGAATCAACGTTATGCCGATTGCAGCGAGCATACCTTTTATGACAGTTGAAGGAAAATAGTTTCCAAGTGAACCGAGACCTGCAAATCCTGCGCTTAGCTGTATAACCCCGGCTAAAACGACAGCAGTTAAGAATGCTTCGTAACTTCCAAGAGTAACAATAGACGCTACAACAATAGTAATCAACCCTGCAGCAGGGCCCGAGACACCAATTTTACTCTTGCTTATGGCTCCTACAACGATTCCTCCGACAATTCCAGCGATCAGACCGGAAAAAATATTGGGAAGACCTTTAATACCCTCTATGTTGGTAGAAGCCAAACCAATCCCAAGGCACAAAGGAAGTGCAACAAGGAAAACAACAATACTAGAAGGTAAATCCTGTTTCCAGGATGAAAATAATTTTTTCATGAATGTGATTTGAATTAATGTAGTGCGTACCCATTAAATCAAATCAGGAGGAGAAAAAACTTTGCTGGTATAGGGACAAGTAGTGCCAATTACAGCAGCAATGGCCATTTCTTTTGATACTGATTGTTCAATGAAGTAAATTTCAGGATCACGGTGGTAAATAATTGAATCGTATTCAAATGAGTCGTTGTCTTCTCCCGAATTCTCCTCTTGACAAACAGAAAAAGTGGAGTCTTTTGAGGTCGTAACTATACTGCATACCACAATCGTTCCTGTGAAAATCAACAACAAGCAAGCTGCTACTATATGTTTTAAACTCTTCAAATTACGCCTAGTTCTTTACCAACTTTTATAAAAGCCGCGATTGCTTTGTCCAGATCTTCAACAGTATGTGCTGCAGAAATCTGTGTACGAATTCTTGCCTGACCTTTAGCTACCACCGGATAAAAGAATCCGATAGCATAGACGCCTTCTTTCAATAGTGCATCGGCAAACTTTTGAGACAAAGCGGCATCGTACAACATGATCGGAACAATAGGTGAATCACCTGGTTTGATATCGAATCCTGCAGCGATAATTCTTTCTTTGAAATAGTTTGTATTGAATTCAAGCGTATCTCTAAGTTCTGTTGTTGAGCTCAAAATATCAAAGACTTTATTCGATGCACCAACGATAGCAGGGGAGAGGGAATTGGAAAATAAGTATGGTCGGGAACGCTGACGAAGCATATCGATGATCTCTTTTTTGCCCGTTGTGTACCCACCCATCGCTCCACCTAGTGCCTTTCCAAGAGTGCCTGTTATGATATCCACACGATCCATACAATTGTGATATTCCGGAACACCACGGCCGGTTTTTCCGATAAATCCTGCTGAATGACATTCGTCTGTCATTACCAACGCATCGTACTTATCAGCTAAATCACAAATCTCATTCATTTTTGCGATGTCGCCATCCATGGAGAACACGCCATCCGTGACAATGATTCGATACCTCTGTGCTTGTGCCTTTTGCAGTTGTTCTTCCAGATCCGACATATCTGAATGTTTGTATCGGTAACGAGCTGCTTTACACAAACGAATTCCGTCGATAATCGATGCGTGGTTCAATTCATCTGAAATGATGGCATCTTCCTCTGTAAAAAGTGGTTCGAAAACACCTCCATTTGCATCAAAAGCAGCAGCGTAAAGAATCGTGTCCTCTGTTCCGTAGAATTTTGCAATCTTCGCTTCAAGTTCTTTGTGAATGTCTTGCGTTCCACAGATAAAACGAACGGATGACATGCCAAAACCATGTGAATCAAGAGCATCTTTTGCAGCCTGTATCACCGATGGATGAGAAGAAAGCCCCAAATAATTGTTCGCACACATGATCACCACTTCTTCTCCGGTAGAAACTTGAACCCTCGCTCCCTGTGGTGAAGTTATGATGCGTTCTCTTTTGTATATTCCACCTTCTTCAATCGCTTTAAGCTCTGCTTGAAGATGAAGTTGAAGTTCTCCGTACATGTCGCGAATTTTGTGCTAAAGATATAAATTGTGAATGACGTAGCGATTAGAAGTTCCACTTCATATTTCGATCATCCAACAAAGCAAAAGAAACTTTATAGTTTATCCTCGGATCCATTTTGTTTCCGTCTGATGCTACACCGTAAATTCCGATACGCAGTCTTCGGCGAGAGAATTTGAAGTTTCGTTCGAGTCCGGCAAAAATTTCATAGTGCTGCCAATCGAATTCTTTCACGTACAATGCTCCAACACCCATTACCAAACCGATGTTTGTTTTTTTCATGAAAGGAATCTTGTTGATGATCGCACCGTTGTCATGGTGTACAAAATGGCCTTCCAGAAAATAATCTTTAGACGGGAGGGAGGAGTCCAATCCCTGAAAAGAATACAGAGGATTTGAAAACCAGATCGGATCACTTCTGCGCTGGAATTTAAAGTCGGCAAGATATAAATTCTTAGAGCTTAAGAATTTTCCTGTTAGAAAATGATAAGAGGATGTGCCGATCGTACCTATTTTAAACGTCTGCATGACCCCCATTCTTCCGTACTCGTGATCTATGTCACTGCCAAACAGTCCGGGTATACCTCGTTCGTAGGTTGCATAGATCGATGGAAAACGGGACCCCAGCAATACCTTCTTCTTGGCCTCCTTCATGTATTTCTGGAACGGGGTATAGGTGATGGTAGCTGTCCCTATCAGTGCCTGATATGTCTGAAAATCAAGTGGACTATTGTTTGGAAGAGACTCATCTAAAACAGTTAAAAACTCATAGTTCCGTAAACTGCGTCGTTCCGTAAATTCGAAGGTTGTGTTTAAATAAAAACCATTAAAAACCTCATATTCATTTCCAATTTCTCCGCTAGTTGCTTCTATGAAATTCTCTCGTTTGTAGATCTGTGTGATGGCATCATAACTACGTATGGCGTCAAAAT
Source organism: Cryomorphaceae bacterium (assembly GCA_021298235.1). The sequence goes on from JAJTDX010000063.1 coordinate 7,456, forward strand.
CATGAGAAAAAGAAAAGTATGCTGTTCCAAAATGAAAAGGAGCATACCTGTACCGCCACCATGTTCGTCCTTTCAGGTCGGCATTCAGAATCCCCATAGAGGTCTCTGTATAGGAGTCGAGAGCGTGTTCGTTCTTCCATTTTTTAAAATAGTAAAAACTGGGTGCCACTCTTGGTCCGGCAATATAAACAGGACGTGATGTTGCTGCAATTGAGCTGATCGTCCATTGCGATTTTTTCTCTCTGTTACGGTGGTCAATGCCCCACCAAATAACTTTTAAAAAGGTAATTTTATTGAAAACTGCATCGACGGAATCGAGGTATTCCTTTCGATTCTGATAATCACGAATGGAATCTTTGATCAGAATGAAAGCTTTTTCTTCCTCTGTCAGTGCAATCTTTCGCTGGCTGTTCCAGAAGGAAGAGTCCCTATCATAAGCTTCTTCCTCAGTAACTGATAGTTCATTACCAAAGAATTTCTTTGCAAAAGCCGGTTGGAAGGCATAATTGCTGAAATCGGCAATGGTTGAACATGTGGAGCTTCGATCTTTATATTTTACTCCATAATCCAGCTCCTGATGAGTGAGCACACAGAGCGTATCACCCGGATGTTCAAATGTTTGACGAATTGTAAAACGGTCGTACACAAGTAAATTTCCTTTGTTAAGTGTTAATTCAAGCTTCTGAACCAACCAAAGTGTATCAATTACCCAAATATATCCTTCTAGCGTAGTTGTTGCAGAGCTTCGTGGAATGATTTTGATCTTGCTGATACGTTGTCCGTTTTCCTCGTATTGTTCCTCAAGGCGGTATTTGTAGGAAAGTATGCCCGGTATGGAGATTGGTGAACTTACGGGTGATTGATGGAGGTCGTCGAGGTGCAGGAGATTCTGAAAGAAATTGAAATTTGATTTCACCGTGGTGGTGTAATAAAGATTGCGTTCGTCGCCTCTTTTTTCATAAGCATTTCGTACTTCTTTGACTTTGTTGGGCGGCGCATAATATCGCTTTAACTGTACTTCTACCAAGTTCATTTGCTCAGCAAGTTTATCACGTTCCTTCTTTTCAGCTTCGAACGGATCCACGATTCCAGAAGGGTCGTTAGACTCGGCTTCATTCTTTTTCTTCTTCTCCTTTTCTTCTTTCTCTTTCTGATCTATCTTTTCGGTGGCCTTGATGTATGCGTCTACGCTGTGCGGGAAATTCCATAAACTGATCGAATCGCGTTTTTCGACCACTTTCAACATAATCTCGCGACCGGGATTGGTTTTTTTTACACTGACCTCTATGTACTCCAGATCTTTTACTGTAGTCGGAAACAACTGTATGTCTCTGGTCACGGGCTGATCAGCTACGGTGACATAGGCCTCCCTTTCATTGAATCCGGTGGCATTAAACACAAGAAAATATTCTCCTGGAAACAAACGCATCTCATAGTAGCCATTGGCGTCTGTGATAGTTCTCATCTCTGCATTGTTCTTCACAAAAACTTTCGCGAAGGGGATGGCTACATTCTGCTCATCGACGATGTGACCATTTAATAATTGCTGCGCAACCAGGATTTCTGCAATGAAAAACATTATAGCAGTTAAAAAGAGACGCAGCTGATTATTTTGGATCATGGTTGCAAAATAACTTCAACGATTGAAAGTCAAACAAAGATACAAAGGTCCTTGGTGGATTTAAGAAAACTTTTACGGAAACAGAGTAGTAAAGCATCAACGTTCCGTTTGAGTGATTAATGGTATTAATTGTTCTTTTTTTTCTCCTCCTGGAGGTACTCCATATGCTTAGTCATTCGTTTTACCATCCATCGTTTCATGAAATACATGCCAAAAGAAATGGCAGAAAACAGATAATAAAACACCCATTTTCTGTAATCATCCGCAAAGCACATGAACGTAGTCATCAAAAAAATAGAAATTCCGGCAAGCAGCCAGACGTAGGTCATGATTTTGTTATAGTATTCCATAGGTCAGTCTTTATCAAAGTCGTATTTTCCTCGTGGTTTTAGAAATGTGTATTCAGAGAAATCCTGTTTGGTCCGAATGCCGTCGCCGTATAAGACTCCTGCGGGATCACGCACAACTACAGTCGAGTGTGTGTAAATTGTACTGTCGCGTTGATTCCAGTGCAAAGACTCCGTGATGAGACGTTGCTTTTTTACATGGTTGTACAATTGAACTGAATCTTTAACGAATAACTTGCCTTTCGAAAAATTAACTTCACCATACAAGGCTGTCAACGTCGAAACAACCTTCCCATCTTCTGAAAAGAAATTCACTTTCACCCCATCCTTGAGTTTTGTAACCATCTCAGGAGAGGACCAGGTTTCAGCCAGTGCAGCGTAAATCTCTATTCGTGCAAAACCAGAGTCATTGTAAAAAACACGTAAATTTTTGGTTACTTCTTCCGGCGCTTTCGGATCATATGTTACCCGTTGAATTGACTGCAAATCATTTACGCAGGATTGAAGAGTAAAAAGTGCAAGCAACAACACCCAATAGCAGAACTTGAAAAATCTATGACTCATGAAGCATTTCGTCAGTCCAGTTTTCTTTTCAGGAACCACTTGTCAAAATTTGAAGGGGCTAGTATGATCCCCATACTGAATCCAAGGTAACGCTCTTTGTACGCTGGACCAACTCGATCTGCGCGTTCTCCCAATGAAATGGCCAGGTTCAAGGAAGACAAGGTCCTGAAGGATGTCACAGGAATTCCGAAACCGAGTGTGTATCCTTGATCAACCACAGCTTTTCCATTCAGGGTATATGGAAGTTGAAGCTGATAATATCCTGTTCTGTAGTGCGCTCTTTCCAGAAAATTGGCATTGGAAGAATTTTCAAGAAAATCGGTTTCCGGGGTGTATTGGAACCCAATGTTCCACCCTTCTGATGCGTTGATGGCATTTGGTGTGGTGGATGTGGCAAGCGCTTTTGTATAATTTAAATGAAGTGCAAGTTCACTGTTTCTTGTTGAGTTGTCCTTGCGCTGGTCTTTAAACCAATGCGTCCAGGAGAAACCATATTGAATTCTTCCTGAAAGATCAATTGGAACGTTCGTTTCTGAGCTTGCACTGAGCGTATCGTACAATTCAGGATCTTCTACATTTCCATAGAATAAGTAGGTGTTCGTACTTGCATTGAGCGTCTGAGTAGGCTCCCAAACAGCAGTAAACATAATCGACTGATTGGATCCCAATTTTTGTTTCCAGCTGGCTGCAACTTCATAGTGAAGTGCATTCAAACGTACCTCGTTCCAGTCAACGCCACCGACAATCGAATTTCCAGTGATCAAAACACTCTGACGCTCTTTCAATGTATTGCCAAAGAGGTAGCCAAAATTCCCGCCGACGCTGATGCGAGTCGATTTAAAGTGAACTAAATCCGTGCTTAAGCCCAGAAATACTTCATGTGAACCTCCTTTGCCCCGGTAGGTGTATTTGATGGAATCTGAACCTACTTTTGAACGATAAGTAATGTCATATCCCATTCTGGTAAATGGTTTGAGTCCAAAAGCAAGTCCGAAAAAGTTCTTCAATCCGAAGGCCATTGCAAAATGGTCTGGAATTAGGGTGAAATTCAATGTATTTTGCTGTGAGGTCTGAAGTTGATTCAAACGTCCATTCAGTCCTAAAGAGTAGAGTGGCAGTCCTTTGCTGAGCTGGCTGTAGGTAGAAGGGTTGTAAAAATTGAGCACCGTTGAATCCATTACACTGATTCTGCTGTTTCCCAATCCTGTGAATATGCCGTGTTCCGTTTGAGATCGGTCACCAATTCCAAATGAGCTCCACGGGGAATAGATCGTTTGAGCGTCTACTCTTTTCATTGGTGCGAAGAAAAGAACAAGTGTGAAAAACAGAGCTGAGCTATATCGCATTGTGAAGATATATTGTGTAAAGACCTTCAAGTGTAAGGTTTTCGGGTGCAAAGATGTCATTTTTTCCTTCGAAATCAAAGTATTTGGCGTCACCGCCGGTAACATAGAACGAGATAGAGGGATACTTATTTCGATAGCGCATGATCATTCCCTCGATTTCAGACTGAATTCCGTTCATTACACCGGACAACATGCTTTCAGAGGTGTTTTGTCCGATCAAATGGATCTGTTTTTTCTCAGTTAAAAGCGGTAATTTACCAGTAAATTCATGCATTGCCCTGAAACGTAATTCGATTCCGGGGCTGATTGACCCACCCACAAACGTATTTTCTTCCACTACGTCGAATTTAACGCAAGTTCCGATGTCGATGCTCACTGCGACCTGTGTTTGTTTCAATTTGTGAATTGCACTTGCATTACACAGTCTGTCCATGCCGATTGAATTTCTCGGGCTGTAATTTACATCCACGGGCAGAGCTGTTTCAGGCGCATAGATCTGAATGGGATACAAGTGTTTGAATTGGCGCTGGTTGTCTTCCTCTGAGAGCACAGAAGTGCATATTTTTTGCAATTCCGAGGCATGCATGTCCGTAATTTGCTCAGAAAGTTTCTCTATCGTGCATCGGGAAACCTTTCCCAATTTACCATTCTGTACGCGACACAATTTTACGTGGGTATTGCCGGCATCGATCAGTAAAACATCCTGTGCTTGGGTCATGTTCGACAAAGATAACCGAATGCATGAAAAATTATCCTTTGAACTTCGAAGATTAAATTATGTTCGTATATTTGCCCCCACAATTGAGGATGGTGATGTAGCTCAGTTGGTAGAGCAAAGGACTGAAAATCCTTGTGTCGGCGGTTCGATTCCGTCCATCACCACGAAAAGGCAATCTTAATGATTGCCTTTTTTATTCTAAGCACTGGCTACTCCACCAAAAATGATTTGATCTCAGAGATCTTGAATCCTGTTGATGCCGTATTTACCGCAAAACAGGCATCGTTGAGTCCGTATGTGATCTCAAAGGTGATCTCGGAATTCTCGTTGAACGCAAGGCGCATTTCCTTCAATTTGAACGTGGGATAGTTCTTTCTGCGGTTGAAACAGTCCGGATCAGTTGTTTTCAAGGACTGAAAATCTTCTTCCAAACGGGTGTTGATCAGCTTTTCAAGCTCCACGATCTTGTCTGCCTTGAAGATATCCGCATTGGTAATCCTCGTCAGACTATCTCCTTTTTTGCGAAACAATTCAGTTGTCCAGGTATAACGCCCCTTGTAATCGGGTGTGCCCGTCTCAACGATCTGATACATTCTCCAGGAACAGGTATTGATGATCAACGGGTCTGTTTTCCCCTTTTTTGTGACGGTCTGCTCGGTGCAGGTCACGATCGGAAAACGGACCATCTTCATCGAATCCCGCAGTGAGCTCAATTCCTTTTCCAAAGATCCGTTTGCATTCTTCAATTTATTTTGCTCATTGAAAAGATCAGTTTTTAAGGTCAGAACTTCCTTTTTCAGATAATTGATCTTTTCTGCAGCGTTATCCAAAGATTCCGATAAGCTATCGTTTAGCTTGATCAAACTGTCTTTTTCTGCTTTCAAACGTTCGATCTGCAGGTGCTTGTTGTTCGGGAAGTAACGGTCGTAATTTTCCCGGAAGAAATTCTGTGAATGAGTGTGACCTGAAAGCAAGATAAAAAACAGAAATAGGATGCGCATAAACGTTTGGATCTGTTCCAAAATTAGAGAGTATTCTTCAAAGCTGTTGCTGTATGAACCTCAAAACATGAACGAGTTTTTAACAGCCTGAAGGCTATTGAGGGAAGATATGTTTCCCGAATATCAGAATGCCGATCACAAC
>JAJTDX010000163.1 GCA_021298235.1 Cryomorphaceae bacterium
ACTTTTCCTGTCTGTGCAAAAGCAACTGCACTCATCATTGCCACTACTGCTACTGTTAAAACTGTTTTGATCGCTGACGTTTTCATATTCTTTGTGTTCGTTTCTGAAACAAAGATGCGTCCTTACAGATACCTGATTCCTATATATAATAGTATCCAAATGAAATTTACGCTATCCTCCGTAAGTGCCTTTGCGGAATACGTGTAGAGCGTCTACGTAGTTGTACGTAGTGACAAGAAAACAAAGCGTGAAACAGAATGAGAATCAGAAACAGAATGAGAATCAGAAACAGAAACAGAATGAAAATGAGGAATAGAGTGAGTGCGAGTGTGAGAGACCGGGAATTGTCAATTAAAGCATTGGAGCATAGTCAATTGGAGCATTGTCAATTTTTAACGTGCAATGGCAATTTTCAATTTTTTTCCTTTTACCTTTTCGTGTGAGATCTGTTTTATGAGTGCGTGAATATTTTTGCGTTTCAATGCGACAAAGGAGGAGAAATCGAGCACTGTGATAAGGCCAATATCCTCTTTTTTTAATCCACCTTTTTGACCTAGAAAACCTACAAGGTCGATTTTGTTGATCTTGTCTTTTTTACCGCCGCTGAAATAGATCGTGATCCAAGGACTCTCCACGGGAGGATTTGGGTTATTCTGAATTTTGAATTCCGAATTCGGAATGTCCAGATATTCAGGAGTATCTTCATCGCTATTAAGCATCAGGTAAGCTGATCCATTCGCCTTCATTCGGGCAGTTCGACCATTACGATGAATGAACGCTTCCTTAGAATGTGGATACTGAAAATGAACAACATGCTGAATTTCGGGTATATCAAGTCCACGTGCACCTAGATCTGTACACACAAGTGTATGATGACTTCCATTGCGGAATTTGATCAACGCACGTTCACGATCTTCCTGTTCCATCCCTCCGTGATAAGCAATGGATTCGTACCCCGAATCTTTTAAAAAAGTGGTGATTGATTCGGTAGCTTCACGGTAGTTGCAAAAAACAATTGTAGGCTGACCTTGAAAACTACAGAGCAGATTGAATAAGCGTTCGAATTTATTGGTTGTTCGGACAGGGAACGTGTAAAATCTTATGTCAGGAGTTTCTTCAGACGACAAAAAGTTAATGATTTTGGGTTGTTTTAATTGAAGGTAATCCGGAAACTGCTCCATTTCAGTAGCGGATACCAATGTAGTTTTTTCAAGTTTGTTAAAATGTTCCCGAATGAAACGCATTTGTTCCTCGAAACCAAATTCCAGGCATTTGTCGTATTCATCAATAACGAGTTGCTTTGTTCCCGACAGCTCAAAATTCTCTCTGTGAATATGGTCGCAAACTCGACCAGGTGTTCCGATGAGGACGGCTGGTGCTTCAGATAAACTGTTTCGTTCAACCTGCATGGAATGTCCGCCATAACATGCCAGTACCTTGAAGTTAGTTTTGAATGATTTAAAAACCGTTTCGATCTGAATTGCAAGCTCACGTGAAGGAGCAAGCACCAAAGCTTGGATTCCATTTTTTTCAGAATTCAATTGTAAGAGCAAGGGTAATAAAAATGCAACTGTTTTTCCTGAGCCAGTTTGGGACAGCACTACAAGATCATTGTTTTTTTGAGTTTCTTTTAATGCTTCCTCTTGTAATTGATTCAATTCTTTGAAGCCCGTATTTTTCAATACAAGCTGAATGATCTCTTGTTGTTTACTCATGTGGTAAAGGTAGAGGAATAAAAATAGGCCCGGATATCCGAGCCTGCGATTGTTTTAAATAATGAATAATTACATCATCTCAATCACGCCTGCTGCACCTTGTCCGGTACCTACGCACATGGTTACGATGCCGTATTTTTGCTGACGTTTTTTCAATTCATTCATAATCTGAACAGAAAGTTTTGCGCCTGTACAGCCCAATGGGTGGCCTAAAGCTATAGCGCCTCCGTTTACGTTAACCAATTCTGGATTGATGCCGGTTTCACGGATGACCGCCAGAGACTGTGAGGCGAAGGCTTCGTTTAACTCAAATAGATTGATGTCGTTCAAACTGAGTCCAGCCATTTTGATCGCTTTCGGAATGGCATCTACCGGTCCGATACCCATGATGCGTGGTTCAATACCAACCACTGCGTAGGAGGCTAGCCTGGCAACAGGTTCAAGATTCAATTCTTTTACCATGCTTTCCGACATCACCAATACAAATGCTGCACCATCAGACGTTTGCGATGAATTACCGGCAGTCACCGAACCGCCATTGGCAAATACGGGTTTCAAGGCCCCTAATGCTTCCAGAGTACTTGCACGCGGACCTTCATCTGTATCAACGGTATACTTCTCCACTTGACGTTTTTCATTCGCATCCAGAAAAATGCGTTCCACCTCGATTGGAGCAATGTCCTCCTTAAACCTGCCTGATTTAATTGCAGCAATGGCTTTTTCGTGAGATTTAAGTGCAAAAGCATCCTGCTCTTCGCGACTTACATTGAATTGTTTAGCCACAGCTTCTGCGGTCAGCCCCATTCCCCAGTACCAGGTTGGATTTTCCTTTCCTACTTTCGCATTCGGAACGATCCGCCACCCACCCATGGCCATGACCGACATGGATTCAGCACCACCGGCAATGATGCAATTGGCCATTCCAGCTTCGATTTTTGCTGTAGCAATTGCAATAGTTTCCAACCCTGAAGAGCAATAACGATTGATTGTCATTCCAGGCACTTTGTCCGTATTCAATCCCATCAGAGAGATCATTCTGCCGACATTCAATCCTTGTTCTGCTTCGGGGGTTGCATTTCCAACGATTACGTCATCAACCCGCTCCTTGTCCAATTGAGGTACGCTTGCCATCAAATGTTTGATCACGTCAGCAGCAAGGTCGTCGGGTCTGTAAAAACGGAATCCACCTTTTCCTGCTTTTCCAACTGCCGAGCGATAGCCGGCTACAATAAATGCTCTTTGTCCCATTTTTTTTTTAGATATTAGACTGCAAGTCAAAAGACGAAAGACTCATTTAGTTGAATCAAGCGACTTTTTGAATCCCACAATCATTTTTTGAACCTCATTAATTTTAGTTATCAAATTTTAAGCTCCCTGAAATTGTGTTTTAATGCCATCCGTCTAGCGTCTTTTGTCTTGAAGTCTTGAGTCTATAAGTTTAATTCCTCAATATCTTCCCATACTTAATAATACTTTCCAATCGTTCCATAGTTTTTCTCTCCGCGCACAATTCAATAAATGCCCGACGTTCAAGATCTAATAAGTATTGCTCAGACACAACAGTATTTTCGCTCAAATCCCCTCCGCAAAGCACGTAACCAAGCTTTTCAGAGATCACACGGTCATGGTCTGACATGTAATTTCCTGAAAGCATGGAGTTTCATCTGTTCCGGGACGAAGGTAACCCAGATCGAAGGCTTCATAAGCAGATGTAGAGACTTTTGCCTGTCCGATGGTTAGGAACCGTTCTCGCATACGGTTGATCTTGATGTCGCCATCTTTAAGTTCTTCCGAAAGGCGTTTTGCGAATTCTTTTGTACCACCACCTCCTGGAATAACACCGACGCCAAATTCTACAAGCCCCATATACAGTTCAGCATGTGCCACAACTTTGTCGGCATGCATCGACATTTCGCAACTGCCTCCCAAAGCCAAGTTATGCGGAGCCACAATCACTGGAATGTTCGAGTAGCGCACCCGCATCATTGCATCCTGGAATGCTTTGACGGCAAAATTCAATTCATCGTAATCCTGTTCGATTGCCATCATGAAGATCATTCCGACATTGGCACCTGCCGAGAAATTCTGCCCTGTATTGTAAATAACAAGTCCTTTGTATTCCTTTTCGGCAATATCGATGGCACGGTTCAAGCCTTCGATCACACCACCTCCAATGGTATTCATTTTAGTGTGGAATTCGAGATTTAGAATGCCGTCACCAAGATCAACAAGGGTCACATCAGAATTGCCCCATACTTTGTTTTCACTTCTTAAGGCATCCAGAATGATGAGGTCTTCCGTTCCCGGAATGGTTTTGTAGGATTTTGAAGTTACATCATAGTATAGTTTCTTCCCTTGTTCCAATTTATAGAACGAAGTGAATCCTTCACTTTTCATTTCAGAGATCCAGGATGCAGCATTTTTGTTCACGTCAGCAATAAGCTTCAAGCCCTGATCAAAACCAATGATATCCCAGGTTTCAAAAGGCCCCAGCTCCCATCCAAAACCAGCTTTCAACGCATCGTCGATCTTGTAAAGATCATCTGTGATCTCG
>JAJTDX010000064.1 GCA_021298235.1 Cryomorphaceae bacterium
ATCGCTGTCGTTGACGTGCTCATGGGTTACAAACTGCTCTTCTGCCTGAAGTTGATAATCTGCAGGCACTCTTTTGTGCACGGTGACATCGTCAGAAAAATAGAGGATACAGCCAACGATCAGTCCAACTCCTATCTGCCCGACCACTTTGAATTTACCGGCCAAGCCTTCTTTGTTTTTCTTAAATACTTTTATGTAATCGTCCAAAAAACCAATCACTCCAAGCCAGACAGTAGCGAGCAGCATTGTAATCACATAAATATTATGAAGCTTGGCGAAAAGTAGCGTGGGAATGAGGATAGCACTCAGAATAATGATACCACCCATGGTTGGCGTGCCTGATTTTTCAATTTGACCTGCCAACCCCAAATCTCTTACTGTCTCTCCAATTTGTTGTTTTCTTAGTAAGTTGATGATCCTTTTACCAAAGAAAATTGAAACAATCAGTGAAGTGATCAAAGCCATGGAAGCTCTAAAGGAAATATACTGGAACAATCCCGCCCCGGGCAAATTCAATTTATGTAAGTAGTCGAATAAATAGTACAGCATTATTTATCTAGTTTTTGAAAAAATTCTTCTGTTATTTTCAGGTCGTCAAAGTCGTGCTTTACTCCATTGATTTCCTGGTATTTTTCGTGGCCTTTACCGGCTATGAGAATGATATCCCCCTTTTCAGCCATCGCAATCGCCGTTTTGATCGCCTGTGTTCTATCCACTATTGTCAATACCTTTTTAAAATGCTGACCTGGAACCCCTTCCTCCATGTCTCGGAGGATTTGATTTGGATCTTCACTTCTTGGATTGTCAGATGTTAGAATCACTTTATCACTTCTTTCACATGCGATCGATGCCATTTCAGGTCTCTTTGCCTTGTCGCGATCACCTCCACAGCCAACAACCGTGTACACTTGTTCATTTCTGGTTCTGATTGAGCCGATGGTTTTCAAAACATTCTCCAAAGCGTCTGGTGTATGGGCATAATCCACGATTGCCGTAATTCCGCTTTTACTTTTCAAGTATTGAAAACGTCCTTCTACAGATTCCAGATTACTCAATACTGTTAATACTTCTGTCTGGTCTTCTCCAAGAAGCTGACTTACAGCAAACACAGCCAAAAGATTGTAGGCATTGAAATCACCTATTAGTCGCGACCAAAGCTCTACGCCATTTAGGGTCAGTACCAGTCCGGAAAATTGATTTTCCAGCACTTTAGCCTTGAAATCGGCCGGAGTACGCAAGGCATAGGTAAACTTTCGGGCAGAAGTGTTTTGCAGCATTACCGAACCGTTCTTATCATCCAGATTTGTAAGCGCAAAAGCGTCTTGCGGCAGATGATCGAAATAGCTCTTTTTCACGCGGATGTATTCTGCGAAGGTTTTATGATAATCGAGGTGATCGTGTGTGATATTCGTAAAAACAGCTCCTGTAAAGTGTAATCCTCCAATTCGCTTCTGATGAACAGCGTGAGAGCTAACTTCCATAAAGCAGTGGGTGCAGCCTTGTGCAACCATCTGTGAAAGAAGTTCATTTAAACGAACTGGATCCGGGGTCGTGTGTGTGGATGGAATTTCAACATCTCCAATTTTGTTAACTACCGTAGAAATCAAACCGCAATGGTAACCCAAGCCAGTAAATAAGTTAAACAGAAGTGTGGTGGTAGTGGTCTTCCCATTTGTACCTGTCACCCCCACTAATTTTAACTTCTGCGAAGGGTTGCCAAAAAATTGAGAAGCCATTTGAGAAAGTGCCACGGAAGAATCCTGAACTACAATCAACGTTACCTCATCTGGAACATTCACTGCGAGCTCTGAAACGATCGTCTTGCACCCTGAAGCTATGACTTGATCAATAAATAAATGCCCATCGTTACTCACGCCTCGAATGGCAAAGAAGATCGAATCCTGCGTAACTTTCCGGGAATCAAATACAAGCGCACCAATAGAACGGTCCGTATTCCCCGAAACAGAGACAAGCTCAATACTTGCTATGAGATTCAGGAGCTTCATTTATGTTCCAGTATTAATTCAATAACTCCTCCCCGATACAGGACACTGCCTGCAGCGATTGACTGTTTAACCACTTTTCCATACCCATGAACCTGCGCATTCATTCCTCTGGATTCAATGAGGTACACAGCATCTTTTACGTTCATTCCCACTAAATTTGGAACGGCCGTTGGATAAATGGTTTTTGCTCTGATTTGAAGCTTTTTATTTCCTTTTATACCCCTCAACCACTCGGCGTCTGTCAACAATTGGTGGTCTATTTTTAAAAACTTGAATGCTTTAAGTAAATCGTACCTATTCGCACCCATTATCTCAGGTATGTTGCTAGTTAACTTCTTGCCTTCATTCACCGCTTTGTGGTACGTAAGTGCTGAAGCATACACCTTGTTCGCGATTGCGGTAAATACTGTTCCGGATACCGTTGCACCGTATATGTCTTTTGTTGGCGCCGTAATAACGACTATACAGGAGTAAATCGGTTTATCTGCCGGGAAATATCCAACGAAAGAGGCTTGATAGGTCTTCTGTCCTTTTGCACCATATTTACCCTCTTCATTCAGTATTTGTGCAGTTCCCGTCTTCCCGGCAATTTTAAACTGTGAAGAAGTAATGTTTTTTCCAGTACCATCCGTCATTACACCTTCCAGACAGGATCTCAGGATTTGGAGAGTATTGTCTGAACAGATTCTTTTTTTCAGTGTGATCGGCTGAAATCGTTTTACTAATTGAACTCCACGACGAATCTCTTGAACAAACTGAGGTTTCATCAAATTTCCTTCATTGGCTACTGAATTGTAAAATGCCAAGGTCTGAAGTGGTGTTTGGAGAACTTCATATCCTATCGACATCCATGGCAAGGAATTGACATTCCATTGTTTCGTTCCCGGACGGTGAATCGTTGGAGCAGGCTCACCCTCGAGGTCTAACCCAAGAGGTTCGGTAAGTCCAAAAGATTCGAGACGCTGAATAAACGCTTCCGGTTCTCTGCCATATGCTCGGTTAATCACTTTGGCAATCACATTAGATGATTTTTCGAACGCTTTTTTAATGGTAATTCTACCATAGCCACCTTCATGAGCATCTTTCAAATCTTGCTTGACAAATCGGTAGGTGCCAAAAGCATCAACCGTATCCATTATTGAAATCTTGTCATCTTCCAGCGCTGCCATTAACGACGCTAGCTTGAAAGTTGATCCGGGAACTTCTTTTCTTCCAATGGCAAAATTGAAATCCTGTTCCCCATAAGAGCCATCTTCCCGACGAGCCAAATTTGATATTGCACGAATGAATCCTGTTTTAACATCCATGACTACTACGCAACCATTTCTTGCCTTTTGTTCGCGCAATTGTCGTTCAAGCTCACTGCTCGCGACTTCCTGAATATCTTTATCAATAGACGTGATCAGATCCGCCCCTTCCACAGCTTCACGAGTTATTTGTCCTGTTTTCTTCCATCCGGTAGGTATAAGTTGCTCTATTTCTTCTCCCGGTTCGCCACGTAAATACGTATCAAATGCCTGTTCCAAGCCTTTTACACCTTGAAGCATTCCAACATTTTCAACCACCGTGCACGAACCAAGTGTTCGCCTAAGCAATTCGCCGTTTGGACGCTTTCGCTCGATTATCTCCAGGTTATCAATTAGTCCGCCCTTCAATCTTCCCTTAGAAAAAATAGGAAGGTTTCTTAGACGCCTTCGCACCTCATTACTCACCTTTTTACGAATGAGAAGGTATCTGCTCTTTCTTTCTCTTGATGTGCGAATCATTTGTTCATAGTCGTGGGCAGAACGATCTTTAAATAAGGCAGACAGACCTTCAGCCAACTCACTCACTTCGGCATCAAACGTCTTCTGATCCACCACCATTGGATCCATGTAAATATCATAGGAAGAGACAGAGGTCACCAATGGTGTCATGTGAACGTCTAGTATCTCTCCCCTTCTGGGAACCCTAATAACAGGACGCAGAGTTTTATTTTCAGATTTTGCAGAGAAAAATTGGGAAGTTTCACCAAACTGAATTGACACAGTTTCCACGATAACTAGAATCATCAGCGCGATAAACCCGAAATAAACGAGATAGACCCTCCATATGATATCTTTACCTGCCTTCAATTTTCGTTAACTATTTTTATTTTGATCACTTTGATCGAATCTTCCGATTCAACCAAACCTTTGGGAGCTAATCTCTGAACCAAGCGGTAACGTCGAGTGCTGGCCTCCATGTTTGCCTTTATCTCGACAAAATCGGCAGTCATTTCGTCCAATCGTTTCTGGGCAGTATCAATGTCTTTGGATAGTTGCTTACCGTAGTATCCCTTGCCAACAACAAGAAGTAAAAGCAACATGATAAAGAAGATGAAATTCAAATTATTTATGACGAATTCCTTTGTCAGAAAATCGCCATTCAAGATTTGAGCAAAGGCACTTGTTCTTCCTCCCCCGGAAGAAGATTTCGGGCCCTGCTTCTCCTCTTTCTGGCGCCCTTCGATAGTGTCCTTATCTTTAAATTCGTTATCGTTCATTTCGCTGAGCAATTCTTAATTTGGCGCTGCGCGCGCGTGAGTTCACATTTACTTCCTCATCAGAGGGAACAATAGGGTGTCGATTTACTTCTGTGAAGGGTTTTATGATATTTCCAAAAAAGTCCTTGGTAATTTCTCCGGAAAAACTGCCTCGCTTAAAGTAATTTTTGACCAACCTGTCTTCCAAAGAATGGTAGGACATTACCACCAGTCTTCCCCCAGGCTTCAAGATTTCCGAAGATTGTTCGAGCAAGCGCTCCAGGACCTGCATTTCTTGATTCACCTCTATTCGGATCGCCTGAAAAACCTGCGCATAAAACTTATGCTCTTTGAATTTTGGGGCACACGTAGAAATGAGTTCAATCAATTCACCTGTCGTTCGAATTTTTTTATTCTCCCTTTTACTGGCAATCACGGATGCCAACCTGCGGGCATTTTTCAGCTCTCCATATATACTGAAAATCCGTGATAGCTCCTCCTCCGGATACTCATTTACAACTGAATACGCACTAAGCTCACCGGATTGGTTCATGCGCATGTCGAGCTTGGCATTGGAACGAATGGAGAATCCACGTTCTTCAGCATCAAACTGATGAGACGAAACTCCGAGGTCGGCCAAAACGCCATCGACCTGTTTAATTCCGTTCAAACGAAGGTGATTGGATAGAAAAGAAAAATTAGAAGCGATGAATTTAAAATTCGGGGCCTCCCAGCTATTTTTTTCTGCATCAGGGTCCTGATCAAACGCCAGCAGTAAGCCATTTTCATTAAGTTTCTCAAAAACAGCTCGGGAATGTCCGCCTCCACCGAATGTTACATCTACATAAATACCTTCAGGCCGAATATTCAACCCTTCAAGGCATTCTTGAAGCATTACAGGGATATGATAAGCCGTATTATTCTCCATCACCAAGGTCACCCATTACTTCATCCGCCAGATCAGCGAAATCCGCCATGTTGCCCTCGATCATTGCGAAGTATTTGGCTTTGTCCCAGATCTCGATCCTGTCATTGTATGCAATCAACATGACATCCTGAACGAGGCCTACACGATCCATATGCGCTGTTGGAACCAAAATGCGACCTGCATTGTCGAGAGAGACCTGTTTGGCACCCTGATGAAACAAGCGGTAAAACATCCTGTTCTTCGGCTTGAATAAATTCATTTTGGAAAGCTTCTCACTTATTTTTTCCCACTCCGTGAGCGGATAAAGCGTGAGACAATCCTCAAATCCTTTGTTCAGCATAAAGTCGCGCTGAGCGGCAGGAGAAAGCTGCTTACGCAGACCAGATGGAAAAAGAAAACGTCCTTTTCCATCCAGTTTTACTTCAAATTCTCCAACCAAGCCTGACATGACGAATAAATAATGGGTAAAATTAGTGGATAAGCCCCACTTTTTACCACCTTGATTTATATTGTTGATAAATTGTAACGCATAGAAGTCAAAATTGTTACATTTACATGGATTAATTTATATTCATTTATCTGTTTTTCAGTATTTTAATTTTTGTGGTAAAAAGTGGTAACAATTTAATTATGTGAATAAATGCTCATGGTTATCAACATTGGTTTTTAGGTTATCAACATGTGATAATGGGCTGTCGAAAGCACTACTTTTGCAAAGTGAGTGATAAGTTGATCAACTGGTGCTTACTTCTTCTTTTGTCAATCATTTGGGGAGGTTCTTTCATCCTGATGAAAAAGGGGATGTTTACAGACAATGGAGCACCTGTTTTTTCGAGTATGCAAGTGGGCTCCATGCGCATGTTCATCGCCGGCAGCCTTTTACTTCCCATCGGCATAATGCCCTTACTAAGGTTAAAATCTATTCGCGATTTTCTCTCACTTTCGATGGTAGGATTTTGTGGGAATTTCATCCCTGCCTTTCTGTTTACATATGCAGAAACAGGAATACCCTCAGGGTTGGCAGGCGTATTAAACAGTTGCACTCCTTTGTTCATTGTATTTTTGGGTATTGTATTTTTCAAAACTTCCTATTCCTGGTTTCAATTCGCTGGGATACTTATCGGAACATTGGGACTTTTCATCTTGCTTCGCGGGTCACTGAGCATTGGAACACAAACCCACTGGACCCATCCAGGGGCCGTCGTTTTAGCAACACTGCTTTATGCCATAAGCTTGAGCACCATAAAATATCGTCTTCAGCACCTTAATTCTATTCAGATTACATCCATGGCCTTTTCTATTCTTTGGATACCTTCTCTTCTAGCCCTCCTCTTATCAGATCCTTTTCAAAACATGGGCACGAGTCAAGGGCTATCCTCGCTTAAAAGCATCGGTATTCTTTCCGTTTTTGGAACGGTGGCTGCAGTGTTTCTCTTTAACATTGTGATTCGCAGATCATCAGCAATATTCGCAAGCAGTGTCACCTATTTTATCCCAATGGTCGCCTTGATTTTTGGAAGTTTGTCCGGAGAGAAAATCGTTACAAGTCAGCTCCTCGGGATGGCAATTATCATCTCCGGGGTTCTCTTGATCAATGTTTTTCAAAAGAAAGATGCTTTACAGAAAGAATAAAAATCTTTATAAAAGCATATAAATTGGAATTTTTCCTATATTTGCCGTCCTATTTTCAAAGAAATTAATTTAAAACAGCTATTATGTACGCAATTGTAGAGATAGCAGGGCAGCAGTTCAAAGTGCAAAAAGACCAGAAGATCTTTGTACATCGTTTGGCAGCCGAGACCGGATCAAAAGTTGAATTTGACCGAGTTCTTTTGGTAGACAACGATGGCAAAGTGAATGTTGGCGCCCCGGCTATAGCAGGAGCTAAGGTTACTGCAGAGGTAAATGATCACGTTAAAGGTGATAAGGTTATCGTTTTCAGAAAGAAAAGAAGAAAAGGATACGAAAAAAAGAATGGTCACCGTCAGAGCTTTACGGCGATCACAATCAAAGACATTAAAGTTAAATAACACGATCAGCTCGCTGATATAAAATATACACCATGGCACACAAGAAAGGAGTCGGTAGTTCTAAAAACGGTCGCGAATCGCAGAGTAAAAGACTGGGCGTTAAGATCTTCGGGGGTCAGGCGGCAATTGCAGGAAACATTCTCGTACGTCAACGTGGTACGTCACACCATCCGGGAGAAAATGTAGGTATTGGAAAAGACCATACACTTTACGCATTAACGGACGGAATCGTTGAATTCAAAAAGAAAAAAGACAATCGTTCATTTGTTTCAGTAGTTCCGATGACTACAGAGGCATAAGGACCTTATTCATTAAATTAGGGCGTGCTTCGGTTTCGCCCTTTTTTGTTTTAATTCCTAAATTCGCGGACCAAATATTCAAGCATGCTCGAAATTACCCGAATTCGTACCGATAAAGATTCCATTATTGAAGGCCTCAAGAAAAGGAACATTGATGCCTCAGCTACACTGGAGGTAATTCTTGAAAAGGATCAGCAATGGAGAACCACTAAAACAGAGCTAGAATCTATAGCTGCGGAACAGAATCAGCTTGCAAGAGAAATCGGAGAACTTTTCAAGCAGGGAAAACAAGCAGAGGCAGCTTCTGCAAAATCTAAAACTGTTGAGTTGAAATCCAAGGAATCTGAGCTTAAGCAGCTGGTTGATCAACTTGACAATGACATTTTACAACTACTCTACACTTTGCCGAATGTACCGAATGAGCTCGTTAAAACCGGAAAAGATGAAAAGGACAATGAACTAATTTATGAAGCTGGCAATTTACCGGTATTTTCATCTGAACCCCTGGCGCATTGGGACCTTGCAAAAAAATATGATCTGATCGACTTTGAATTAGGTGTAAAAGTCACAGGGGCGGGATTTCCATTTTACAAAGGCAAGGGCGCTAAGCTTCAACGCGCTTTAATCTCATTCTTTCTGGAAGAAGCTGAAAAGGCAGGATATGAGGAGTACATCCCACCACTGGTAGTGAATGAAGCCTCTGGATACGGCACGGGACAACTTCCGGACAAAGAAGGCCAAATGTATTACATCAACGAGGACGACTTTTACCTCATCCCAACGGCTGAGGTTCCATTGACAAATATTTTCCGGGATGTCATACTTCCTGACGATAACTTTTCAATCAAGCTAACCGGTTATACCCCATGTTTTAGACGAGAAGCCGGTTCGTATGGCAAAGATGTTCGCGGACTGAACCGCTTGCATCAGTTTGATAAAGTCGAAATTGTGCGTATCGAACACCCAAACAATACAGCTGCAGCTCTGGAAGAAATGCTTGAGCATGTGAAAGGATTATTGACCAAGCTTGGACTTCAGTTTCGTATTTTGCGTTTGTGTGGCGGAGATACCGGTTTCGCATCTGCCATGACGTATGATTTTGAGGTGTATTCAGCGGCACAACAAAAGTGGTTGGAGGTTAGCTCATGCTCCAGATTCGATACTTTTCAAGCGAATCGGTTAAAGCTGCGTTTTAAAAATCAAGATAAGAAAACGCAATTATGCCATACCTTGAACGGATCAGCATTGGCCTTACCAAGGATCGTTGCGGCTTTATTAGAAAATTATCAGACTAATGAGGGAATTATTATTCCAGAAGCACTGCAGCGCTACACTGGTTTTGATAAAATTTCCTGATTCAGTTTGTTAAATAACGTGAAGCAAAAGTTACCCTGTCGTACATTCGCACGTTAATATGTTATCTTTAACATATGAAGCACATTCTGTATCTCACACTTTTGGGTTTTGTCTGGTCATCATGCGCTGATCTTGACAGAGACAAACAACTCGCTGAAATTAAAATTCTCACCAATCGAACGGACAGTCTTGAGGTTGCCCTCAAAGAACATCGTATTGACACCTTGGCCTCTATCCAAAATTCATTTAACTCCCTTGAACTTCGGATAAGGAACAACTATACTGCCGATACTATCAGTATAGTACTGGGACAGAAAATGGATGAATTTCGGACCTTGAAGAAATTCTTTATGGCGAAACACGAGGAAGAAGGCGAAGAAGAAAAAGAAGAGAAAGGCACAACGATTAATTTAAATGAGCAGACACTTGGTTCAGCCTATGCAACCCTAAGAAGGGGAATCCAGCATGAGAAGAAAACATTGAATGCCCTGATGAACGATGTTCAGAATGGTTTTGGCAAAAGAGATAAGTACAATGACTATATTCAATTTGAAACGGAAAAAATTCGTCAATTGGGCGTACTCCTTGAAGACTATAAAACGCATAAAAATACTATTCTGAAAAGGTTTGAATCTGTACGTTCCGATCTGAATAACTTTGCTTCTAAATTAGAACAAAAAAAGGCGCTTGAAAAAGCTAAATTGAGATGAGAAAGATCCTCGTCATACTATTTTTATTGAATTTGTATCAGTCCTTTGGTCAGGGTGAGACCGATCAACAACTGGCACAATACTACTACACGAATGGAGAATTTGAAAAGGCCCGCACTTACTATGAAAAACTTTATTCTAAGGACCCCGGAAAATTTCATTTTAATCGTCTTCTGGAATGCCTGACTCAATCAGGAGATGTGAAGGAGGCAGAAAAACTCATAAAAAAACAAATCGCTGGAAATAAAACAAACAATGAATACAAAGTAATTCTTGCTGTTTTTTATGAAGACCAGAAAGAAGAAGAAAAAGCTGCGAAGATCTATACCGCATTGATCGATGAAATGCTTGAGGACCCTTCACAAATCATATCGCTGTATGACGTCTTTCGGTCAAAAAACAGAACAGATATGGCATTAAAAGTTCTGGAGAAAGGACGGAAACTATTGAAAGATGGTTACCCCTTAAACATTCAGTTTGCCGAAATTTACGGAGCATCCGGTGAAACGGATAAAATGCTCGCTGAATACATGAATTTATTGGAATTGAACTCCGGGTATCTGGAAACAGTTCAAACCATTCTGGCTAGACAAATTGATTTTACAGTTGAAGATAACAAAGCGGCGGGTATACTTCGAACGATACTACTGGAACGAAATCAAAAAAATCCGAATAAAACCATTTATTACGAAATGTTGATCTGGTATTACATCCAGAAGAAGAATTTTTCGGGAGCACTCACGCAAGCCAAGGCGCTTGATAAAAAATTGGGAGAACAAGGGTTGAGAGTGATGGAATTAGGGAAGGTGTGCATTGAAAACAATGCATATGAAAATGCCCGAGATGCCTTCAAATACGTCACTCAGCTAGGAGAGGATAAGTTGTATTACTATCAGGCCGAAAGCGCCCTGTTGAATGCACGTTTTCTGGAAATCACCAACAACCGAAATTACTCGAAGGAGGAACTGGAGCTTACCATTCAGGAATACCGAACTGTAGCTCAACGACTTGGTAAACGAAAAACTGTTGTTCCAGTCAATATCGAGCTAAGTCATATTCTCGCTTTTTATGCAAATGAGCCTAAACAGGCCATCGAATTATTGAATTTCACTTTAACAATTCCCGGCCTGACGGATATGCAAAAAGCGGAAACCAAGATGAAGCTCGCTGATGTTCATGTTTTATCAAGCGACATCTGGGAAGCATCATTGCTTTACATGCAGATCGAAGCTGATTTCAAATTTGAACCTATCGGACACGAAGCCAAGTTCAAAAATGCTCGGATCTTTTATTACGACGGCGAATTTGATTTTGCCCAATCACAACTGAGCGTTCTTAAAGAGTCAACTTCCAAACTTATCGCCAATGATGCCCTGCAATTATCCCTTTTGATTACCGACAATTTTGGGCTTGACAGCAATTATACCGTAATGACATGGTTTGCCAATGCCGATCTTTTGATTGAGCAACACCGATACAAAGAAGCCTTTGACCTCTATGATTCTATCAACAAAGCTTTTCCATACCACAGCCTGTCGGATGAAATTTTTTACAGAAAAGGGCTTATTTCAGAACAACAAGGACTTTGGGAACAAGCGGTAACATTTTATGAATCCTTGTTGAAATACCACCGTGAAGACATCCTTGCCGATGATGCGTTGTTCCACTTGGCTGAAATCCAAGAAAAACATCTGAACAACAAAGAAAAAGCCTCCGAATATTACAAAACCATCCTTTTTGACTTCAAAGGAAGTCTTTACGCCATTGAATCGCGAAAACGTCTACGCCTCTTGAGAGGAGACACATTGGACGAAAGCGACATTCCCTGAGAACTTTCTATTTGTTGCTTTGTTTAAAAGGAATGAGATTTTTATTCTTTTTGCTGCTAACAGTTTCTTTTGCTTCTTGCGCGCAACATTCTCAGAATATTCCTAAAACAAAATCGGATTCATCGGTGCTGGACACAGCCTATTTTGCTGCAGGATGTTTTTGGTGCGTTGAGGCCATTTTCGAATCCATCGAAGGCGTAGAAGAAGTGATTTCAGGCTACACTGGAGGACAAACAGCTAATCCGACTTATAAGGAAGTTTGTTCAGGAACAACCGGTCACGCAGAAGCGATAATGATCGTATACAACAAAAAGTCGGTGCCTTACGACACCCTTCTTTCAGCATTTTTTTCCTCGCACGATCCATCCACTCTTAATCAACAAGGTCCCGATGTCGGAACACAATACCGATCTGCTATTTTTTATTCTACTTCTGCTGAAAAACAACTAATCGAAAAATGCATCTCCCAACTACTCGAGAAAAAAGTGTTTAACGAAATCACAACCGAGGTAAGTCCCTTCGTAAAGTTTTGGGAGGCAGAGATCTACCATCAGGATTTTGAAGCCAATAATCCATACAACTTTTACATTCAGAACGTTTCAATTCCTCGATTTGAAAAATTCAAACAAAAGTTCAAAGGAAAACTTAAATAATCATCGTATTCACTTCAGTTAACCTCAGCTACTTCAAGCAACTAATTATTCTTATCTTCGTCATAGGTTATGTTCTAAGAAGACGATATGAATACGAAAACATTTTTCAAAGTTTTTGCACGCAACGGAGCACTTTGTATGCTCGTTTTTTTCCTGAACAATGCATACGGGCAGGACAAAACTGTAACGCGTCAAATTGATACGTCAAAGACGGTTACCCACCGAAAAGCTCTCGAGCAACCTCAAAAAATAGAACAAAACCAGTCTCAAGTTTATCCTATTACGATTTCGAAGAAAGCTGGAGAGGAACAAGTAGTTCACGATGAAATCTACATACAGAATGAATTAAGCCGAATCAACCAGCACATTGCTGCAATTGATCATAAAGTATCAGTTGTATCTGCTGATCCGGATAAAAAAGCAGAAGCCCAAAGTCAAGGATGGTTTGATCAGATGTCTAAATCACGAGCATCACTCGTAGAGGAAAAAATGAAACTTGAGATAGAACTCGAATCATTTAAAAAATGATTTATGAAAAAGCTACTTCTACTACTTCTACTTTATAGTTATTACCCAATATTGGCGCAGGTTGGAGGAACCAATTGTGTTCAGATGCAGCCAATTTGCACAGATGCAGGAGGGTGTCTCGGGTACTCACCCAACCCCTCTTGGTATTATTTAGAGATAGCAACTGCCGGAGATATCATTATGAGTTTGTCAGCTGCTACTGATATTGACTTCATAATTTGGGGACCTTTTTCGAATCTTTCTGCTGCACAAGGGGCCTGTGGCACCTACAGTAACATTGTGCCAGACACAGGATGTGACTTTTTAGGCATTTTCTGTGACGCCTACGGCTGTAGTTACTCTTCCTCGAACACTGAAACACCCGGTATACCAAACGCACAAGTCGGTCAAGTATATGTAATGTTGATTACAAATTATGCAGACAATGTGCAAGACATTACACTTACACAAACCGGTGGTACAGGAGCGACTGATTGTTCGATTGTAAACCCAACTGTTTGTTCGATTACCAACCTCACCGCCACAATTGGTGCGTGCGATCCTGCAACAGGGAATTATACCGTAACAGGAACTATTACCTACTCAAATCCACCTTCATCTGGTAACTTAGTCGTACAAGACTGTACAGGTGCCACTACGGTTGTTGCAAGTGCGGCATCATTGGGTGCATCAGGAACAGCTAATTACTCATTTACGCTGCCGGCAAACGGTTCTGCGTGCAGTGTGAATGCCTATTTTACAGCAGATCCGTCCTGTTCGAATGGACCCATTAACTACACTGCACCAACCTGTCCTACGACACCATGTTACATTTCAAATCTAGAAGTAAATGTTGGAGCGTG
Organism: Cryomorphaceae bacterium; assembly: GCA_021298235.1. Next base: position 13,685 of record JAJTDX010000064.1, read on the forward strand.
AACTTTCAATAGCCCTTTTGTTGACGGACAAAACAATAATTACAGTGTAACCATGAGCTCTGATGGTTCCCCGGTGACTGTTACTGTAACTTTTTCGGCAGATCCAACATGCACTACTTCGCTTACTTCTACCTCGCCTGAGAATTGTGTCTGCGCAGCAGACATAGGAACATTTACAGTAAATACAAATGGTTCACAAGTAGGTAATTCAATTGCGCTCTGTTTTGGGGACGTACTTAACATCAATGCAAATGGTGACTGGACACCGCCGGGTGAAGCCATCGATCCTCCTGCAGCTGAAGGGTATGACCCTGATATTATTTGGCTTGTGTACACATGTCCTCCTAGCATTGCCCTGACACCGGACCCTAATTTGTTTATCACAGATGACCCTTGTCTCTTGACACTCATCAATTCACCTGATTTACCGGAAGTGAATGATATGTTTTGGATTGATAACCTACCGGGATCCTTCACTGACAATACAGTTTATTTTGTTCCTATCACAGCGTATAATGTTGGTGTAGACCCTCTGTTAATATCCTATGTGAACACTTCTTTACCTTGCTATCAAATGGGTCCGGTGTATGCAGTACAATACATCCCCGAGGTAACCTTTACACAGGTTCAGGATTGTCCTTCCGGGACAGTAACAGCGACTGTGTCTGGTGGATCTCCCTCATTCAACGGATCTCAGTTCACGGCTGTCGCGGGTTCACTCTCCCCTGGAACAGCAAATTTTGTAAACACCTCAGCTGCAAACAATGGTACAATAACAGTAGGTGGACTTGTGAATGGAGACAATTATTCCTTTGCCATTTCTGATGAAAACGGATGCGCCATCACAGTGACTGGAACATTTGTTGGAGGAACACCTACGACAATCAGCTATCCAGAAAATGCTTATTGCGAAGACGAACCAAACCCTTCTCCGACGATTACAGGAAATACAGGTGGAGTTTTTTCATCGACTGCCGGACTCTCCATAAACGGAAGTACTGGAGTAATTGACCTTTTGGCGTCCAGCCCCGGGACATTCGTTGTAACATACACTCCTCCAGCGGGAGCATGTCAGACTCCTTCTACATTTACACTGACTATCAATGGTCTGCCACCTGTGAATGCCGGAGCCGATGTCATTGTCTGTGAAGGAGAGAGTGCAACACTCACCGGATCAGGCGCATCGACGTACACCTGGAACAATGGAATTCAAAACGGGGTAACATTTACGCCATCTGCCGGTTCCACCATTTATACGGTAACAGGAACATCAAGTGCAGGATGTGTCAACACCGATCAAGTGACGGTAACCACCACCCTTGTGCCGAATGTCAGTTTTACACCAAACGTCACCAATGGATGCGCGCCGCTGACAGTAACATTTACCAACGAGTCGACAAATTCGAACGGGTGTGTTTGGAATTTTGGAGATGGAAGCACTGCTAACGGTTGCGGTCCAATAACAAATACCTACGACGACGAGGGGTGTTACGATGTGACACTTACAGTAACTTCGGCCAATGGATGTACATCCACATTTACAGCACCAGATCTTATTTGTGTCGAAGCAGCTCCAGAAGCGTATTTTATTCCATCCTCGAGTATAGTAACAGAATTCGAGAACCTCATTGAATTCACAAATGAATCCTTAGGTGCAGTATCTTATCTCTGGAATTTTGGTGACAATACAGAGACTTCGACCGAAGTAAATCCTTCACATGTTTATCCGATGAGTCAGCAAGGAGATTCATGGACGGTAATGCTTGTTGCCTATTCTCCTCTTGGATGCACGGACACTGCGCTTGCGACGATCTACTTTCAGGAAGAGCTCATTTTCTACGTTCCAAATACGTTCACTCCGGACTTCGATGATTACAACCAGACTTTCCAACCGATCTTCACTAGTGGATTTGACCCCTATGATTTCCAGATGTGGATTTTCAACAGATGGGGAGAAATCGTTTTTGAGTCCCGAGATGCGAGCAAAGGTTGGGATGGTTCTTATGGATCCAACAATGAAGTTGAAATGGTTCAAGATGGAACCTACACATGGAAAATTGAATTCAAAGCATCCAAAAACGACGAGCATCTGAGATTCTTAGGTCATGTGAATGTGATTCGTTAGAACATCCCATACCAACTTGAAGATTTTTTGTTTGTTTCTTAACGAAAAGGCAACTGCTTTGTTAATTTTGCGTCAACCAAGCAAAACTCTCTAAAAATAATGAAAACTCTTCTCCTTTGTTTACTGATTCCTTCCAGTACGCTATTTGGTCAATGTACTCAAACTGTATCGTCCAGCGATACCAGCAGAGTTAAAATCCAACTAATTTCTAACGGTTCGAAGATCGAAAAACGTTTTACTCCAAAACAACCGATCATTACGGATGACAAACGAAAGAGTTCAAAACTATAGTATACATATTTATGAAACTTATTTATTCTCTCCTCTTCACATTGACCACATCATTTTTAGGATTCAGTCAAACCAATTTTGAAATTCTTAATACGGGTAAAAAGTATTCATCTGAACAACTAGCTGAAGCATTCAAAACTGCCAATTTATGTGGTTCTTATTACACGCAAAAACGAAATGTCCTTACCTTTGATGACGGAGCCCAAGTTGCACTAAAGTCATCAGAAGAACTTAAAAAAGATGGGGTCGAACTCCAAGCAGAGTGTGTTTTACCCGAAGGGTCTGCGTATTATGAAGCAATTTGGTCAATTGGCGAAAACGGCAGGCTCTTGAAAGGTTTTCAGACTGAAAAACATAGTAGCGTAAAAGAATATCAACATCTTCACGATATCCATGAAAAGTATTAGTAAACTCCTAATGTGGTGTTTGTCCTTGTGGATATTCACCCCCGTATTCCTTCTAGCACAACCTGCCAATGACGAATGTTCGGGTGCAATATCACTTGGCACACTGCCAACACCAGGAGCATGTATCAGTGGTTTACAAAACGGTGCCGCTACCACCTTAAATAACCAATCCACTGTGGGTGCAACCGCAGCGAATCCCTACATTTACCAAACAGGGTGTACTGGTGGGGCTATGTCCACCTTTGCATTGGATACGTGGTATTCTTTCACGGCTTCCGGAACAATCGCCAACGTAAATATCACTGGATTTCCAAATGCGAATGTTGCCGTTTGGAGTGGTACTTGTGGAAATCTACTTGGTCGCGGATGTACCATCCTTCCTAATGGAGGTTCCGGAACATTGACCGTTACACAGATGCAACCTGGGGTAACCTACTACATTCAAGTAAGTGGAAACTCTACAACTGCAACCGACAATGGATTTACACTTGCAGTTGACAATGATACTGATTGCAACGACTGTCTTTTAAATGCAACACTAACCGCTAATCCAGCTCCCGTAAATGGTGGGTATCAACCAGGCCAGGTTGTGCAATTCTGCTATACCGTAAACGGATGGTCACAACAGAATACGAACTGGATTCATGGAGTACAAATTACCATGGCATCCGGATGGACCGGTACTATTTCAGGAGCGCAACCTGCTGCGACCGAACAAAATATCGCTGGACCTGGTTTTGATGGTGCTTGGTATTTCTTTCCCTCCGGAATAGGCAATGTGAATGGTACCAATTGGGGACCTGGCTTTTACTTTGAGACCGTCCAAAATGGCACATCGCCTAACAATAATTTCGGGGATAATTGCAACGGAACAACATGTTCCTGGACCTTTTGTTGGAATTTGACAGTGTCGAACGCGTGTACACCGGGAGCAAGTCTGGCCGTTACCGTGAACACCTCGGGTGACGGAGAATCCGGAAGTTGGACTAGCCCTGCATGTATAGACGATAATGCAACCTTGTTTCAAGCCATCCAAGTATGCTGCACGGCACCCACCATGGCATCGACACCGGAGACGTGTGCAGGAGACAATAATGGTTCAGCAACTGCAACCCACGGGACAGGAGCTTCTCCGTGGGATTACGTTTGGACAAATTCATCAGGAACTGTAGTTTCGACAACCAACAACTCAGCTGCGGTGTCAAATACTGTGAATAATTTACCCCCCGGAACCTACACGGTTACCGTAACCGATAACAACGGATGTGTTTCTTCAAATGATGTAGTGGTAGCTGCAGGGCCTAGTTGCGCTTGTCTTGTCACAAACTTTACTACAAATATTGGCGCTTGTCAACCGGACAACACCTTCCCTGTCAACGGAACAGTCACATTTACCAATGCTCCAACTACAGGGACACTGATCATTGTTGTCACGACTGCTACCGGAACTTACACTCAAACATACAATGCACCATTTACCAATGGTCAGGTATACAACTACAACATTACAACTCCTTTTTCTGATGGATCAGCTTCCACAGTTCAAGCATATTTTTCTGCCAATACCTCCTGTTCACAAATCTTAAACTTTACAGCACCAGCTGCCTGTGGTTGTGATGCACTGATTGGAACATATACTGCTGATATCATCGGTGTCAGCGACAATAATTATGTTTTGTGTTTTGGAGATGTCATCGATATTCAAACAAACAATGACTACACTCCACCGGGTGAAGCATCTAACCCACCGGGACCTCCTTATGATCCGGGTGTAGCATGGCTTATCTACAGTTGTCCGCCAAGCATCGGACTTGTACCAACCGCGACCCAAGATGTTTCTGATGATCCTTGTCTATTGGGCATTGTAAGCAGTTATGACCTAAATGACCTCAACGATATGTCGGTAATTAACAGTTACCCGGCAGGTACGTTCACAAATAACACGGTCTATTACGTCCCAATTACAATGTATTCTGTTGCACAGAATTATTACAGCTACGTAAACACTTCTGTTCCGTGCTATGATTTAGGAACCCCTTATGCAGTTCAGTACTTACCACAGATTGTACCTGTTCAATCCCAAAATTGTAATGCCGGAACAGCCTCTGTTTCTCTTACAGGTGGACTACCTGCAGTTAATGGATCTCAGTTCACCATCGTCTCTGGATCAATAAGTCCGGCGACAGCAACTGTTGTCACTGGTTCTGCTTCTAATGGTGGAACAATCACAATTGGCAATTTAACTTCGGGACAAGCATTTTCATTTCAAGTTCAGGATGCCAACGGTTGTCCAATTACAATTACTGGAACATTTATTGGCTTGCAAAATGCAGCCTTTTCATATCCTCAAAGTGCTTACTGTCAAAGTGCGGCCAATCCGGTTCCAACCATCACGGGAGTTCCTGGGGGAACATTCACTTCAACACCGGCAGGTCTTAATTTTGTTTCCACTACCTCAGGAACGATAAACCTTGCAGCATCCACTCCCGGAACATACACCGTTACTTACACGACTCCGGGACCAACATGTCAGGGTACAGCTACAGCAACCATTACCGTGAATCCGAACCCTGTAATTGCGGTTGGCGATCAAACTATTTGTCAAGGACAACAGGTAACACTCTCGGGAAATGGAGCCACAACGTATAGTTGGAACAATGGTATAACTGACGGAGTAGCATTTAGTCCGCTTGTGACAACAACTTACACTGTAACAGGTACAATTTCGGGAACAGGCTGTACCTCTACAGATCTAGCAACGGTTACTGTAAACGTCTTGCCCGGAGTCAGTGCGGGTCAGGATCAAACCGTATGTGAAGGCCAACAGGTAACATTAAATGGATCTGGTGCAAACACGTATTCATGGGATAATGGCGCCTCAAATGGAGTTGCCTTAACACAGGCTGTAGGATCAGTTACATATACCGTAACTGGGACAGGAACTGGTGGTTGCACAGGGCAAGATCAAGTAGTTATTACTGTAAATCCTTTACCAACCATAACGGCCAATGATGTAACAGTTTGTCCAGGAGGGGTAGTAACCCTTATCGCATCGGGGGCAAATACGTATTCGTGGTCCCCTTCTACCAATTTAAATACCACCTCTGGCTCCAGCATTTTATTCACTGCTGGGAATTCGGCGGCGTATTCGGTTACAGGCACAAGCATAGCAGGATGTACAAACACAGACGCACTGGCTGTAACTGTGCTTCCTGACGCATTGATTAATGCTGGAATTGATGTAATTATTTGTCAAGGACCTCAAGTGACCTTGGCTGGTTCAGGCGGAACAACCTACACCTGGGACAACGGAATTATAAACAATACTGCATTCACTCCAGTCATTGGAACAACCACGTACACTGTTACCGGAACAAATGCACAGGGCTGCACAGGTACAGATCAGGTTGACGTCACCGTGAACCCGAATCCTTTAA
>JAJTDX010000164.1:0-897 GCA_021298235.1 Cryomorphaceae bacterium
CCTTTCTGCTCCCCTCGTCAAAGTCCTTAATCGTTAAGTCTATACCCTTAACGCCGTATCCACTTGTTTGTTTATACATTTTTTGTAGGTTTGACAACAAATTTAGATAAATTTGTAATTCAAAGTATATTAAATGGAGAACAATTTTAACCCGACTCTTTGGAGATCGTTCTTCGGAACGGATCTTTTTACCCAATCTTCACGCTACATAAACGAATGGAAACACCTTTGGAATCCTTATCAGAATCGAATTTGGGGACAAAAAACAGCCGTTTGGATAGATAGTACTTTTGCTTATCAGCACTATATTGAAATTCCCGAATTGAGAATGGTTGTGGATAAGCGTGCCTCCATGATGTCGAGCGCAATCCCCGTTCTTATGGATGCGGAAGGCCAGGTAATTGATTCACATTGGGTACTTGATTTGATTGCTAAACCAAACCCGACGCAATCATGGGCCGATGTTATTTATTGCCTTTCTGTTAACGACGCACTTTGGAGTTCTTCCTTTGCTTATTGTCCGGTACGCTCCTTTAATGTAAGAAACTTAATTGTTCCTCTTCCTTCTGACCGAGTTAAAATCAATCTTTCCGGAAGGAAGTTGAAACAAATGGATAAGGAAGGCTTAATCGATGATTTTACCTTCTCTTATGACGAGGAGTCGAGTGAGAAAATCTCTATACAAGACATGATTTATCTTGTAACTACTGACGGAATTAATCTTGTTAACCCTTCTAGTCGTCTTGAATCTTTGAAATTTCCTCTTTCAAACTTGAAGGCCGGGTACCACAAACGGAACGTTTTGCTTGAAAACATTGGTGCAATCGGTATTCTTTCAGCGAGAAACAATGATATTGGAGGAGCAATACCAATGACTCCCGAAGAGAAGAATGATAT
>JAJTDX010000164.1:950-4231 GCA_021298235.1 Cryomorphaceae bacterium
TCAGCCAGGAAAAAGGAGCAACCTTCGCCAATGTGCGTGACGGCATTCGAATGGCCTACACAGATACTATCATTCCCGAAACTGAGCAAATGTACGCCACCATGTCGCACCAACTCGGACTAACTGCTGATGGGCTTACGCTTGTGCCGGACTTTTCACATATTGCAGTATTGCAGGACGATGAAGAAAGCAAAACCGTTTCAATGGAGAGACGTGCTCAGATTCTCAAAATGGCAAAAGAAAGTGGTATCGTAATTACTGAGGAAGAATACCGTTCGTTCGTTGGAATGAATAAGTAACTACCTCAACTGTCTAAACATTGACTGAGCAAACATTGAAAGCCCGGCCGCGCAGTCGGGAGCATCATCGTTTTTGTTCTTACCCTCTTTACTAAACGAATACATTGACTCTAAGAATTGGTGTCGGTGTGCCTCTTCGATCTCCACGAACGTAAACGTGTTTAGAATGAATGCTGATTGCATGATGATTCGAGTCATTTTATTGCTTTGGTTGTGTACTTGCAGGATCCTGGCTTTTGTTTCCTTTTGTAGAGTACGGCTAAACATTGCACCCATGCTGTTTGATTCAACCCTGCAATAAGAAACGTTCCACTTTGTTAGTTTGGCCGCACAGATCGGAATAGTTATATCAGTGTTATCCCTAGTGTAAACATAGTCAACTATGTATATTTGATTCTTTATTACGGCACCGATTAACATTGCTGTATAGTCACTTCCTTGATCTGCGACGTCAATATAGGCAACGGCTCCTTCTATACCATGTGGCGAGTCTTTGGAAATAAACGGCTTTCTAATCTCTTCGAATTCTTTTTGTGTAACCCTTTGAAGATCCGAGAATAAACGTCCTTTGAGATCCACCGGCTGTTGTTGATATTCTGCTAACCATATTTCCTTCGGTAGTTTTCTTCTTTTTTCCAAGTATTCCTCTGTTGTGATTACTGCCTCACAGAAGGATCTCTCATTCTCATCCAGGGCCGCTACAATTACTGTCTTATCGTAATTCTTTTCTTCCATGTTGCGCCCGATCACATCATTAACAGACCATCGTGTACCTATATCAATACGCGCACAGCCGCTTTCTAAACGTGAATCATGTGTTGCCTCTTTCCATTGGATGATTCGATCATTGACGGTGTCTGAGAGGGCGTCTTCTAGCCCTCGGTAAAGGTCATCCGTTATTGCCACCTTCGTGGCTCCGAATCCAATTATCGTACCTCCCACTCCTGCACCAAAGTATGAAACCATCTTTGCCGAGTCAGTATTCCATCCTCCTAGGTTTGCTTTATCTTCCGAAAGACGAGCATAAAAAATCTCACGAAACTTATCACTCTTCACTATTGCACGCACATCGTAGGAGAATTTAACGTACAGAGTAGCCGTACAAGTGTTTCTCATTACTGATTCGGTAGGATATTTTCCGAGGATCCAGGCACAGAACAAGGATGTTATGTAAGACTTCCCTGCCCTGGGAGGCATTGACACGCTCAATGAGTTAATCTTTGCGTCTGAAATGTCTTGAAATGCGTCTGCAACTTCCTTTAGAAAAGGTCTCTCCGTAAAGAATTGAGGATCGTAAAAGAGACAAAAGTCCCAAAACGAACGCCTGGCTAACTCTTTACTGAGCAGTTTGCGGAGTGTTTCCTGCTTCGTTGTTGTCATTTAGCATCGCACGTATTTCCTCTGTTGTTAATTCTGAGAGGTCCGGTTCTCCTTTCTTAAACTCAAACTCTGAACGTTCGATATACCCGCGTTGTTTTCCTTTTGTTTTAAGATAGAAAATTACGGCGGCTACATTTTGATCCTTCATCGATTGAAACAATTGTGTTTCTGCAAAGTCTAGGGAAACGTTTACAATGTCGTCAACGGCTTTTCTGTATTCCGTATCTTCGTTGTACCATTCATAGTGTGTAGAACGATGAATTCCCACCGCTTTGACCGCACTCGTTACCACTCCAAGGCTCATTTCAAGCGCCTCGATCATTTTCTTTTTATTTATGTCGGTTTTGTCGGCTTTCATTTAATCAAATTTAGGAATTCATTCCGTACATTCAGATCCTCTTTGAATAAACCTATCAATTTACTTGTTGAGGTCCATGTATCATGTTTCTTAACGCCTCTCATACACATGCAAAGGTGTTGAGCCTTTAAATGAACGGCAACGCCTTTCGGACTTAGTTCATTGTTGATCTTCTCAGCAATTTGTGTTGTGATCCTTTCTTGATTTTGAAATCTGTTTGCAAAGAGATCCACCGTCCTGGCTAATTTACTTAGTCCGACTATTTTCTTATCCGGAATGTAGGCAACATCAGCAGTACCGAAGAAAGGCGCTGTGTGGTGCTCACAAAGGGAGTAGAAAGGGATATTTGTCTGAATAATCATTTCATCAGTTCCCTCTGCATCGAATGTAGTAAAATTGAATTGTTTTGGCTCAAGGAATTCGCGCATGAATTTCACATAGCGTTTTGGTGTTTCGATAAGTCCCTCGCGCGTAATATCTTCTCCAAGTGCTTTGAGGATCTGTTGAAAGTGCCACTCGGGACTATTTATAGGATATTCCATAGTTTGTGTGTTTGTACTGACAATTTCCACTCGGGGTTTTTTAAGCAAAGATCAATGCAATGAAATAAGTTTTCGCTATTGATCGTGAAGCCGTCTGAATGAGGGGAGACGAATTTGTGTTTTGCATTGATTTCGGGTTTTGGAATATCTTGGCCCTTATGACGTACATATCGTAATTCCTGCACCCCATTCGGGAAATTCTTTTTTACTACATGTTCGGCAACCTTTGGAGAGATCGCAATGTAATCTATTCCCGCAGGAGCCGGATGAAGTCCCGATGTTTCAATACATTGGTAGTAGTGTTGTTTAGCGAAGAAATGAATGTGATCTTCGGTTAACTGATCGAGGGGTTCGCCTCCCGTCCATGTTATTTCCTTGCATTCGGGGTTAAGATCTTTTAGTGTAGCAAGGATCTCAGTTATTTCCATTTCCCTGCCCGAATTAAATTCTGTATCGCACTTAATTCCTGCGGCGAAACATGCGTTTTTTGCTTTGCATCCTTGCAATCTAACAAAAAAGGTAGGTGTTCCCACTCTTTGTCCCTCTCCCTGGAGGGAGTAAAAAATCTCACTTACTTGTAATTTCATAACTTGCACTACATTTACGGGTTTCTTCAACCACACATTTAACTAATTCTACTCCTAGGCCGTCAAGTGTTGCCGGACCAACTTGCTCAACTAAGAAACGAGCCATGTTTTCAGC
>JAJTDX010000164.1:4285-6890 GCA_021298235.1 Cryomorphaceae bacterium
GTTTTCAGCCGTTGGGTTGAATGGCACCGTCACTATATCGTCGGGCGTAATTTTTTGTAATTCCTTAACAAGAGGATCCTCTCTATAAAGCAGGGTTTTGTGATCCCAATTCAATTCGAGCCAATCGCAAAGCAAAGTTTTTATTACGGAAAAATCCAATACCCTACCGATAGAATCAAGCCCGTCAATTGCCTGGATAGTGAAATGCACTCGATAGTTGTGTCCGTGTAAGTGCCTGCACTTGTTTTCATGTCCCAAAACTCTATGTCCTGCACAGAAATCATGGAAACGTGTTGCTGTTATAGCCATCGTTTATGAAGTTTTAGTTTAACAAAAATCAACCAATACCAAAAGACGCCACCCACAAGTTTGAGTACAGTTTGAGATAAGGTTATTGAAGAATCTATGGCGCTGAAAGCCACAATTTGAAATACTATAGAATCAGTAAGTATTCCTATAAAATCTGATCCGTTTACTTTGAGCCAATAGGGTTTGTTTATAGTCCATTGATAGAAAAGGCCTGCAACGATTTGAGCCGCAATAAAGCCAAGTGAAGAGCCTGCGGCTATGTTGATACTATCTGCATTAATCAAATACGTGATAATAGAGGCCGATAAAGTTAAGGCTCCTAATTTTAGTACTAATTCCATTCCTTTCCAGGTTTCATGGAAAATACAACGGATCACAAAGTCAAAAGGAATAAGGAACAGAGCCGTAAAGATCAACCCCGTTTTTCCAAACCAAACTACGATAAAATTAGCGAACACAAGAGCCGCCAAGTAGATACTAATTCTGATTGCCTGCATAAATTGAGTATTGAGATTTTAGTAATTCCCCGGCTAACGCGTATTTCGAATAATAGTCGAGTTTTTTTGGTGTTATTTCATACCATCTTTCCAAAATAGGAACGAGATCCGCTTTGTATCTCTCCATTAATTTGTCGAAATTGATATTGGAATTACGGGCTGAGATCGTTTTTTCCCCGTTATTGTATTTAATTACGCCGTATCGGTTAACTTGTTGCCAGGACGTTGAATCTGACGAGGTGCAGAAATTAAGATCCTGCAACAATTTCATTTCAGTACATCCTAGCAAATGAATATCGATCTCGGGCTTTTTATTCTTAATGTAATTCGCAAGGCGCTGAGTGTAGTCCTTTTTCTTTAATACACGAAGTTCGGGGACAGATATAGCAATGTACTCAGAGAATTCGATCATTTCATCCAATCCCTTTTGCCCATCGTCAATATGAAAGGTATTGATAATTCTGTTTTTTGGGAGATCTTTTTTCATTCGTTGACGAAAGTCCCAGGCTTTTTTTACACCGAGGATCTTCTGACAATCCACTTCAACACAAGTGCCTCTAAAGTTGTTTTGGATCACAAAATCAACCAACATTTCGTACCACTGCTCAACAAATTTTTCATCTCGTTTTCCTGCATGGGCGCCAAACATTAATGTAAACAGCCCCGAGTCCATGATTACATGTTTAAAATTGTTTTGGAGATATTGAACGGAGGCCGGCTTTGTTGTTGCCTGGATCATGGCTTTGATACCTATTTTTCTAGCAATAAACGGGAAAACGGTAAAAAGGGCGTATTGCGCCCCTCCTAATTCATGCAGTACCGATGCAAAGTCCTCATTTTCGAGTCCTGCAAAATGTACTTTTAAGTTTTTCTGATCGTCGACTATCATTTTTCAACTCTTGCTCCTCCCGTATTTTCTTCCCATACCTCAACCCAAACTGCACCCTCTTCTTCAAAATGTTCAAGTAGTTCTTGCGCGATCATTTCGCACGACATAGATCCGAATTCACAAGGAGATCCGTAAAACTCCGTCAGCATGAATCTGACCTCATCCCTCATTAAAAAGATTTCCTTTTCGCGATTGTTGTGAGTAACCTCAAAACCTAAAGTAATTCTGAACGTGTGTCGGTGATTGTCGCGCAGGAATTTAACTTCGGTAGGTGCGTCCGGGTAGTTATGAAAACCCTCCTGCTCAAGTTGTACGATTACGATACTTTTCGTCTTCATTGTTTATGTTTAGAGAGGAGAATTCTAACAGCCTCCTCGGGTGTTGAGGCCAAATGTAACAACATTTCTTTAATTTCTATACACTCTTCTTCGGGATACTCCAAAATTATTTTATTTAACCCTGCTTCATCTTGTGGTGCCGGATCATCGAAAAACCCATCAAGAGAGGTGTCATCGAAATAGGACGGAAGATCCATTCCCCATTCTCCCAATTTTGTCGTGTCCCATTCATTGGCCAATATATCCCAATCCCATGAACCGAAACCGAGGTTATCTTTGATAATAAATTCTTTTTTCTGTTCTTCGCTCCATCCAAGTGCCCGAATAATTGGAATCTCCTTGTAACCTAACTCTTTGAGAGCCTTTAAGCGCATATTGCCACCTAAAACAATCATTTCTTCATCCACGATTAACGGACGTTTTTCAAGCATTTCGGGAAATTCTTTTATACTTTTTTTCAGTTTTGTGAATTTGTCCTCTGAAATGTATCTAGGGTTTTCGCCGTTTTCTTTGATCTCCGACGTTTTTACATACTCGATATTCATAGCACCCACATGATTAGTTTTACGGCA
>JAJTDX010000165.1 GCA_021298235.1 Cryomorphaceae bacterium
GACGGATGGAGGGAAAACATGGACCAGAACCCTTTTTATTTCAGATGAAACCGGAATTTCAGAAATCGCAATGGACCCCCACAATCCAGATATACTCTATGCTGCTGCACATCAGAGAAGACGTCATGAGTGGACCTACATCGGAGGAGGTCCAGAATCAGCACTCTATAAATCTACAGACGGTGGATTAACCTGGAATGAAATCAGCACCGGTCTTCCGAAGGGTGACATGGGTAGGATTGGTATCGCTGTTTCTCCATCAGACCCTAACTATGTGTATGCTATTGTGGAAGGCAGGTACGATAAAGGAGGATTTTATCGTTCGACGAACAAAGGCGAAAGCTGGAGTAAAATGTCGGGCTTCAATACCAGCGGAAACTACTACCAGGAGATCATTTGTGATCCTACTGATAAAGATAAAGTATTCGCCATGGATACCTATATGCATCACACAGAAGACGGCGGAAAAACCTTCAAGGCAACAGGAGAGCATCAAAAACATGTTGACAATCATGCATTGTGGATAGACCCTAAAAATACTGATCACTGGATTGCAGGTTGTGATGGCGGTCTGTATGAGACATACAACCATGCAGCGCAATGGCGTTATTATTCGAATTTACCGATTATTCAGTTTTACAAAGTAGCCACCGACAATGATTTTCCATTTTACAATATCTATGGAGGAACACAAGACAACAATTCCATGGGAGGCCCATCTGCCACAACAAATGTTGGTGGAATAATGAATGAAGATTGGTTCATCACGAATGGAGGAGATGGATTCGAATCTGCATGTGACCCTACCGACCCGAACATTACCTATGCGCAGGCTCAATATGGTTTCCTGGTCCGTCACGACAAAGCCTCCGGAGAGAAAGTCTATATTCAACCTTTACCTGAAAAAGGTGAGCAGGCTTTCCGATGGAATTGGGATGCTCCCCTGCTCGTTTCGCCACATGATCACAAAACACTTTATTTTGCTGCCAACAAAGTTTTCAAATCAACTAACCGTGGAGACGACTGGAGCACAGTGTCTCCAGATCTGACTCAGCAAATTGATCGAAACAAACTCAAAGTGATGGGTCAAGTGTGGTCAATTGATGCAGTTATGAAGAATGCATCTACAACCATTTACGGCAACATTGTAGCGCTGGATGAGTCGCCGAAAAAGAAAGGATTGCTCTACGCAGGGACAGACGATGGATTGATTCAGGTTTCAGACAACGACAAAAATAAATTCGTTCCCGGGCATCCCAACGTCCACTAGAGTAAATATGATCACAGCCTCTTTACATTCAGAAAATGAGGTATTTGCTGTTTTCAACAACCACAGATCAGGAGACTTCAAACCTTACATTTTGAAAAGTTCAGACAAAGGAAAAACTTGGACGTCAATTGCAGGAAATCTACCTGTTAGAGGATCTGTCTATTGTCTAAAACAAGACCATATTGATCCAAATCTTTTGTTTGCAGGAACCGAATTTGGCGCTTTTTTCTCCAACGATGGAGGAAAAAACTGGACGAAACTATCCGGATTGCCAACTATTGCCGTGTATGATCTGGATATTCAAAAAAGAGAGAATGACCTTGTAGCTGCTACGTTTGGCCGTGGCTTTTATGTCTTAAATGATTACAGTCCATTGCGTGCATTGACTTCGCAAACGCTTGGCCAGAAAGCTCATTTGTTTCCGGTAAAACCAGCCTTGTTGTACATTCCTGCAGACCCCTTAGGTTTGGAAGGAACAGGTTTTCAAGGCGCAAATCTTTGGTCAGCTCCTAATCCTGAGGTTGGAGCGACATTTACGCTTCACATTAAAGATGGGGTAAAGTCCTTGAAAGCAGTTCGCCAGGAAAAAGAGAAGGAGCTTGAAAAGAAAAAGGAAAATGTGTCCTATCCGAACTTTGAAGAACTTAGAAAAGAAAAACTGGAATCAAAAGCAAAGGTAATTTTTGTAATCAGTGATGAGAATTGCTTCGACAGATCCGGTTCAAACAGGTAATTTATCAAATAAGAACAATGGGTACTTGGTGGTTCCAGGCATGTATAAAGTTCAGGTCTTACTCATTAATAACGGCGCAGTGGATACGCTCTCTAAAAAGACTTCATTTGAAGTAAAAGGATTAAGCAATCAAACCCTGCTTGCTAAGAACCCCAAAGAACTCATGAACTTCCGAAAAGAGCTATCTGGATTTAATCTGAGTCTTAATGCTGCAATGCAAAAACTTGAGGAGATCTCAGAAACAAACAAAACAATCGGAACCGCAATACTAACCCAACCCAATGTACCATTGGACTTAGCAAAAAAGCAGACTTCACTAGTTGAAAAACTTGAAAAATGCAAATTGTTGGTGTACGGTGATGACATCCGAAGATCCAAGGAGTTTGAGGTCTTGCCAGGAATCTCTGAGCGTTTCGGATTGATCAGCTACATGGTTTGGGAAAATACGACAGGTGTTACCTCTAATCATCAAAAACAATTCGCTTTGATTAAAGAGGAATTCATTGCATTCGAAACAATACTCAATGAGGCAGACAAGGAAACAGAATCTATCCTGAACACCTTCGAGCAATTGCAAATTCCTTACATCAAGAAATAAGCTGAATTTATTTCGAAATGACAACCGGATCTTTAACCTTTTGGTCGAGAAGACTAATCGCTAGTACCTCTTTCATTTGAGAAACGTAATGAAATGTCAGGCCTTTCAAATATGACGAGTTTATCTCGTCTACATCCTTTCTGTTTTTCTGACAGAGAATGATCTCTTTAATGCCCGCACGTTTCGCAGCAAGAATCTTTTCCTTGATTCCACCAACTGGTAAAACTTCTCCACGCAGTGTAATTTCGCCTGTCATTGCCAGATTTTTCTTGACTCTTCGCTGGGTAAACAATGAAGCCAGAGACGTTAGCATTGTAATACCTGCACTTGGCCCATCTTTCGGCGTTGCCCCTTCAGGTACATGAACGTGGACATTGTAAAGGTCAAAAACTTCTTGTTCTAATCCCAGCCAGTCGCTGTGTGCTTTCAAAAATTCAAGAGCAATTACAGCCGATTCTTTCATTACATCTCCCAGATTACCAGTCAGGGTCAATTTACCTTTTCCTTTTGTTATAGAGGATTCTATAAACAAAATGTCTCCTCCAACAGAAGTCCAGGCCAGACCTGTGACTACACCAGCTACCTCATTATTTTCATATTTTGTTCGACCGCGACCTGCACCTAGGAACGTGAATAAATCTTCTTCACTTATTTTCCCAGTAAAGGGTTCATCCATGGCAATTTGACGAGCTCGGTTCCGAACCAGCTTTGCAATCATTTTGTCCAATCCACGCACCCCGGACTCATTGGTATATTCTTCCACCAATTTTTCCAATACCTTCTTTTCGATCGAGATATCCTTTTTCGTGACCCCGTGCTCATCGATTTGCTTTGGCAATAAATGCCTTTTGGCAATCTCAATCTTTTCTTCAATCGTATAGCCGTTGACCTCAATGATTTCCATTCGATCCCGCAATGGACCTTGAATGGTCGAAAGATTATTCGCAGTAGCAATGAACATCACACGCGAAAGATCAAACTCTGTTTCGACGTAATTATCGTAAAAAGAACTATTTTGCTCAGGATCAAGAACTTCTAACAAAGCAGAAGAAGGGTCACCATGATTGCTTCTACCGAGCTTGTCAATTTCGTCAAGGACAAATACCGGATTCGCAATCTCAGCTTTTTTCAAGTTCTGTATTACCCGACCTGGCATAGCTCCAATGTATGTTTTTCTATGACCACGGATTTCGGATTCGTCGTGCACACCACCGAGGGACATCCGCACGTATTTGCGCCCTAAAGCTTCTGCAATGGACTTTCCGAGTGAAGTTTTTCCAACACCGGGAGGACCATAAAAACATAAGATTGGAGATTTCATATTTCCCTTAAGTTTCAAAACGGCTAGGTACTCTAGAATCCGTTCTTTCACTTTCTCCAATCCATAATGATCGCGTTCCAAAATTTTTCGAGCCCGATTCAAGTCCAGATTATCGACAGAGTATTCACCCCAGGGCAAATCCAGGATGAGATCGAGATAGTTCAGTTGAACTGTATATTCAGCCCCTTGCGGATTCATTCTTTGAAGCTTCTCCAATTCTTTATAAAAAAGCTTTGCGACTCTCTCATCCCACAATTTTGTCTCTGCTCGCTCGCGCAATTCACGGACGTCTTGCTCCTGAGGGTTATCCCCCAGCTCATCCTGAATGGTTCGCATTTGCTGATGGAGAAAATACTCACGTTGCTGGCGATCCATATCCTTGCGGACTTTAGTTTGAATCTCATTTCTCATTTCAAGCATCTGGATTTCCAGGGTCAGGTGCTCCATCACTTTCATCACGCGCTTTGCAATATCAAGTTCCTCAAGCATTTCCTGCTTTTTGGAGACGTCTGCATTCATGTTGGACGAAATGAAATTGACAAGAAACGTCGGACTTTCAATGTTTCCAATCGCAAACGAAGCTTCCGAAGGAATATTCGGGCTGTCTCGAATGATTTGAAGAGCGAGTTCTTTTATTGTTTTGAACATCACTTTCAGCTCTTTATCCTTTGGATTGAATGGCTTTTCATTAATCGTGCGCACAATTGCCCGCATGTAAGGATCAGTCTGAAGAGGCTGTATGATTTCAAAGCGTCTCTTTCCTTGAATTATTACAGTTGTGCTTCCATCGGGCATTTTGAGCATCCGAATAATCTGAGCAATGGTACCAATGTCATGTAAATCGGAAAACTCAGGACTTTCCTCCTCCTGATTGCGTTGAGAAACTACACCTACAATTTTGTTTCCTTTATTCGCCTCTTGTATCAAACGAATGGATTTATCACGGCCAACAGTAATTGGGATGACAACACCAGGAAAAAGCACATTGTTTCTCAATGGAAGAATTGGAAGTTCATCCGGAAACACCTGTTTATTCATATTGTCCTCCTCTTCTGCTGTAATTAGGGGTATAAAATCAGCATCCGTATCAATAGTTGGAAGAAATTGCAAAAAGTCACTGTCGAAAAGATCGTTCATTATTCAAAATTCATGAATGAAACCGTTTATTCGGTCAAAGTGTCATTAAAAATGTGTCAAAAATACCGATTGGAAAATTTTTAACATCCTAATCAAAGTACGCCATTAAGAGACAAATGATGTGCCA
>JAJTDX010000065.1 GCA_021298235.1 Cryomorphaceae bacterium
TGTGCCTCATTTGATTGAAAACGTTGGCGCCTTCCCGTTGAATAAAAATGGGAAAGTGGATATTAGCCAATTGAAAGACCGCATTCGCATTGTTTCATCAACAATGGGAGAGCATATGCTTCCTGAAGAAATTAAGAGCATTTTCACCGAACTTTTTCCGAACAAGAATTTTAATACGGCCTTGGGTTGGTTTGCGAATGGTTTCAACTCAATTGATGCGATGAAGTTGAGCGGGAAGCTCAGGAAATCACTTCAAAAAGAAATCTCGGTAAATTCCATTTTAACTTGTTCGAATATCGGACAATTGCCGGAGCTTACGTCCGTGTTGAGTGTTCATAAAGATGATTTTATTATTCCTGGCGTAGTAGTGCATGAGTCGGCTGCTAGAATGTTCTTTTTAAGTGAAAGCGATCCTAAGTTTGCTAAAACGTATTGGATCCATACAGGTTTTCAATTCCCTAAACAGGACGGATTACTTCCCTTTCTCACAAAATGGGTTGCTTCACAAGAGCACCTGGCATTGAATATTTTCTCCCATAAAAACTACTATAAATGGGGAAAGGCTGCCATACGAATTGAGGAAATATATGCATCGGATCAAGCAGGCTTAGTGGAACAGGTGAGTCTTCAAAACCTAAATCCTTTTGAGGAGCTTATAAGAATTAATTTCGCTTCAAGAGCTGAGTATGGTCACCTGATTTCCTTTAGTGTCCATCATGGTTTATTGGATGGTTTGGGGGTGCAACAACTCTTAGATTCATTTTACAAGGATTTTCTTTCCGGAGAAATTCGTGTTATGCGTTTGAGGGCTCCGCACGTCAAGCCTGTCGACACTCAATTTTGGACGAAAAGATTAGAAAAAGTTCAGATTCATAAGCTTCCTTTTCAACGTCCACAGCCTTGGAAATCAAAATCGACATTGAGGAGAAAATTATCAGAGGAGGAACGCAATGTTCTTCGATCCATACAGCTTGAATTATCCTGTTCGATCTTTGAAGCTGCGCTGGTGAGTTGGATACGACACTGGTACCGCTATTTCCCGAAAGCGGATTTTGCAACCGGAGTAATGGTAAATATGAGCAATGATTGGAGCGACGATTCGCTGATGGGGATGTCAGTTAATACCCTTCCTTTTGTTGTTGACTCAGAGGATTCGAGGACCATTCTGCAACAATGGAGAGAGCTTTTTTCTCATGCTAATGAACCGTTTGCAGGTATTGCGCAACTTGAAAAAAATAAGCAAAACGAAGGAACTCCATTTTTCAATACCAGCTTTGTTTACAATCAATGGCAGTCGCTAACAGAGGTGGAACCATTGAATTTTGAACTTCGCGAGAGTGCCTTTGATCTTTCACTTGATTTCATTGATCAGGACTCTGAATGGTTCTTTCAATGGGAATTTAATTCCGAAAAATTCTCTGAAGCTGCGATTCAAAACTTCCATCGGTCCTATTTTGTAAAAGTAGATGATCAAGTTGTTTCGTTTCCTGAATTTTCGATCAAAGGATTAAAATCACGCTGGGATGAAGTGGTTATCAATTTTAATCAGAGAAATGCACTTCGTTTTGGCGATGAGGTATTGACGTATGGTGAATTGGATGAACAGGTAAAACTATTTTCTGAGTGGTTGAATTACTCAGGAACAGGAATAGTGCCTTTGTTGCTTAAAAGAACTCCCAAACATATTGCTTGTGTACTTTCTTGTCTGATCAATGGAATACCTTTCATTCCGATTGATGTTGATACACCGGATGAGCGAGTCAGGCAGATTGAGGAATTAATTGCCCAGAAAGCTGTAGATCCTGACCAGGAAACTTGCCCGGTTATAATTGAGAGCGTTTCGATGAATGAGCTGTCTTATGCGATTGCTACGTCAGGAAGTACGGGTATTCCAAAATTGGTTGGAGTTAAACGTTCGGGGTATGATGCAGCAGTTGAGGCCTGGAAATACCACTATGAACTTAAGGAATCTGATCGAATTCTTCAGGCTGCCTCCTTCTCTTTCGATGTTTTTTTGGGAGACATTGGAAGATCCCTCTTTCAAGGGGCCGAGTTAGTGCTCTTGGATTCTTTTCAACGTAAAGATCCTTCATTTATAGCATCAGAGCTCGAACGCAGGAAGATTACTTTCTTTGAAACTACGCCATTGGTTGCACGCTGGTGGATGCAGGAGGAAAAATTACCGAACTTTAGTTCGTTAAGGTTATTGGTTGTTGGTTCTGACGCTTGGAAAATTGGTGAAATGAAAACACTCATGACACTCCTTCCTGCAAGTGTGAAATTATTGAATTCATATGGGTTGTCTGAAACCACGATAGATAATACTTATTTTGAATTCTCAGATGTTTATCAAGATGGAATAGTCGTGCCGATTGGGAAGTCGATGTTGCATTCAAAAGTTTCAATTGTTTCAGAATCAGGGGCGTCACTTTCTGCAGGATTAGAGGGTTTCCTTTGCATTGACGGCCCTTGCGTTGGAAAAGGATACTTCGATGGAAATGAGTGGAGCCATAAGGAAGGTCCATGGATTTCAGCTGACAGAGGCGTACTTGATGAATTTGGCAACTTACATTTCTTAGGCAGATCAGATAAACAAGTTAAGATCAGAGGACAAAGATTAGAAATCCAGGAGGTTGAATCTATACTTGCAAGTTGTTCGCCTCAAACTGATTGGATGGTTTTTGACTTTGACTCTGGATTTGCCACGGAATTGGCTGTTGCTTACACAAAAGAAATTTCAGATGCGGCTATTCATTCCATTCGTTCGTCAATCCTTGATAGGTATCCGTCCTACTTTTTACCTTCTGTGTTCTTTCGAGTAAAAGAGGTTAAAATGAATCGAAATGGGAAGTTGGACCTGGATCATTTGCGATTGGAACTTAAAAACTATAAGCAAAAACACACATCAGAGATTTCCGCTGAGGCTTCATTAGATCGAGTGAAACATTTGATGTTGAATGTATTCAATAAGGAGATTTCAGGTGAAGATAATTTCTTTTCATTAGGTCTGTCAAGTTTTGATGCAATGCTGTTTGTCCGTGAATGGAATCGACATTTTAGTTCTTCACTCAAAGTATTTCATTTATTCAGTACGTCAAATTTTAATGAACTGGCGCATCTGTCGGAGGAACTAACTTTTGATACTCAAAACCTTTCTTTAAATCAGGACTCTATTTTTGCAAATAAAGCTCAGGAAGCTCTATGGATTGACATGCAGGATAAAGATCCTTCGATTTACAATTTACCGCATTTTGTTCCTCTTCCAAAGTATGCGATTCAAAAGATTCAGGTGCTGGCTGAAACCATAAGAATGAGTCGTTCCTTGTTCTCAAAATTTGAAATAAATACCGAAGGTCGCCTTGTTCAAAAATTTATCGACTCGAAGGATTTTGAGCTTGAGAGATGGAAAATGACCAAGGAGGAATACATTGATTTTAAACAGAAAGCTTATTTCCAATCAATTGACCTTGAAAACGGGCCGTGTTTCGATGCTGCAATTATAGCTGTGGATGGAGAAGTGATATTTTATTTTAATCCGCATCACATCGTGTATGATGGGGGTTCTGATGAGACGTTCATGGAATTGTTTAAAGCGATAAGTCAGGGAGAAACACCTGTTCAAACAAAAAATGAATTCGCTGTCTCTGCAGGGCCTCCTGATTGGGAAATGTATTTTAAGCTTTCCCCGAATCCGTCTCGCCTAAAATCAACTTCTAAAGTGAATGGCGAAAGCAAGGGAGGTGTAATATGGTCCGAACTGACGTCGCTTGAATTCAATAATATTAAAGAGCTTCAAAAGTCATGGCGCACGGCAGGGTCAGTGATTTATTCAGTTCTATTGTCAGAAGCAATGCAGAAAGCCGGTTGTCCCTTGAATTGGATATCACTGATCATGGATACCCGAGATGTGCCTGAAATTGGAATGTTCATGAGGGCCTTTCCATTCCCTGTGGCTGGAGGAGATTCTCTAACTGAATTATCCGGTAAAACTAAGGTTGCGTTGTCATTTCTTTTTGAAAATAAAAACGAAACTGTCATTTATCCTGAATCAGTTGATTTTTCAATGTATCATCAGGTTGGACTCATTCTACAGCATCCAGCTTTTTTCGAACAAGAGCTTAATTATTCTCCCGATTCGAATTCAAGGCCGAGACTTCCATTGACACTTTATGTAGAGCAATTTAATGAACGCACCTTTCTTCGATGGGAGTTTATGACTGAGTATTTTACAAGTGAAAAGATTGAAACAATTCAACATAACTTCAAAGATCGACTCAAGGTAATTTCCCAAATGAAGCTCCAACCAATGGATTATGTGCTTCAGGCAAGTATAAAAAAGCATGTTTCAAAGTCCTCAGAGATTACTCAGGAACATCCCTATGCTGATATTTGGAGAAAGTATACCGGTACTTTAGCTGAAAATAATTTTTTTGCATCTGGCGGTTCCAGTCTTCAGGCATTGCTCATGCTAAATGAGCTGAATAAAACTTTTTCTGTCAATATCAGTCTTTCAGAATTTTTTAAAGATCAAACGTTTTCAAGCTTGAGTAATCAAAATTTAGTTGATGACAACGAATTGTTATGGCAATTTAAATCCGGCAAACGACAGGAAGAATGGTTTCTTCCACCCATTTTTGGACTGGCTTTGATTTTTAACAGTTATCCGGTGTCTGAGGATTCGAGTGCTTTTGCGTTCAATTATCCTATGGCTATTGGACACACTTCAAAATATTCATCTATAGAAGATTTGGCAGAATTGCTGTTGAAGGCATACAAAAGCAGCAGTGGATTTCCAAAGAGAATCGATAAGATCACCGCATATTCTATGGGTGGAATTGTTGCATTTGAAATGGTTAAGTCTTTGGAGCGTCAGGGTGTTGAAGTCGGATCATTAGTTATCTGGGATAAGCCTGCTCAAATTCAAGTAACTAGACCAATGGATGAAAAAGTGCCCTTAAAACAAGAGGTATTGGACTACGTTGATCGAATAGTAGAAGATACTATCCAAAGAAAGCGGATGGTTAATTATTTAGAATTCCACCAGCAGTTAATTGAAGCATATGTTCAAAGTGGAACTGTAAAATGTCCAATACAGCTTTATTATTGTGAAGAAGGGTTTGATTTTAGTGAAATACAACAATGGGAGCTCCTCACAGAAGCGAGTGTTGAACTACTTCCTTTGAAAGGAATCAGCCACTACGAAATTCCCGAACATTGGGTGAAATTAGGTTGGCATAAACGTTCAATCTCGAATGATAATAGCTAATTGCGCAATGCTTTGTTCTTCTTGGTGAACAATATATCATATCGACTCGCTTGCCTGAAATCAATTTATTCCCAATTGTTTTAATCTTCTGGCATGAGAAAGAAAAGCTTGTGTAAACGATGGGATTAGGTTGTAATGTATCCCAAATTCAAGAGCTGTCTTCTCAACGATGGGTGCTATTTTTGGGTAATGGATATGGCAGATTTGTGGAAATAGATGGTGTTCGATTTGAAAATTAAGTCCACCGGCATACCAACTTAAAAATCGATTGTGTCGGGCAAAATCTGAGGTGGTCATCAATTGATGAACTTCCCATTCGTTAGGGATTATCCCATCGGCATCTGGCAAGGGTTGCTGTGAGCCTTCAACCACATGGGCCATTTGAAAAATCGTACTCATGATAATCCCTGCTGTTAAATGCATCAGACAGAATCCAAATAAAATTTCATACCAGGTATAGTTCGTTGTCCAGAATGGTAATCCTAATAAAATTCCAAAATAGATGACCTTTGTAAGCAACAGTTTGGTGATTTCCCAAAATGGGTCATGCCCTTGCGCTCTGGTCAAGCCAGATCTATTAAAGGTGATCAATTGACCAATATCTGTGAGTAGCTTTGCGAGAGTCATAAGACCATAAAAGAAATAGGCGTAGAGATACTGGTAACGATGAAATGATTTTAAAGGAGCATGTTGACAAAATCTAAGAGTTGCTTTCGATTCAATATCCTGATCAAACGTATGGATATTTGTAAAGGTGTGGTGCAACAGGTTATGTTGGATCTTCCAGTTGAAGGTATTGCTTCCCAATAAAAACATGGTTGAAGCAAAAAGAGTGTTGTTCCACTTTTTGGAGGAAAAGGCACCATGAGCGGCATCATGCATAACAGACATACCTATTCCGGCCTCTCCAATTCCCATGAGTAGGAGCAGTAAGGCCGAAATTTTTCTATCAGGTTCAAGCAAGAGAATTAGGGTGAAAGGTAAAATATACATCGAAAGCATCACCAAAGCTTTTAGGATCATCCTGCTGTCGCCTTTAATGGAAAGGTTCTTTGCCTTGAAATAATCATTTATTCTCTTTTTTAACTCATGAACGAATTGCTTTTGAAGTTTGTCCTCCGAGGAAAATTTGATTGTTTTCATCTTGTACATTATTCCGATATGTGAATTCAGCTAAACACTTTGCAAAAGGATTGAAATGATTTGTCTTAATGTTTGATCAAACTCAATATGATACGAGCATTGGATCAATTTTCATTCGAAATACTTATACTCTGATGAAATTTAGTTAGTTGTGCAAGATATGAATGTCTTATTACATCCTTAAAATAGAAATATGTTTCTCACTATCTATCTTTTTTGATCAACTCATGGTTGAGCTTATATGTTATAAATTCTTGATTTATTATAAGTTTAAATTTATGATAAACATAAAAAACATAAATAAAATTATATTAAAATGATTGTCGAATTTTGTCTTGCAAGCAAAATAGAAAGTCATGAAAAGAATCACAGTTGCAAAAGGAGACGGTATCGGACCGGAAATTATGGATGCCACTCTGGCAATTATCAAAGCTGCCGGTGCTCAGATCGAGATCGATGAGATCGAAGTTGGTGAAAAAGTATATTTGTCAGGAAATACTTCGGGTATTTCTGAAGAATCATGGGATATCATTCGAAGGAACAAGATTTTTCTCAAAGCTCCTATAACTACCCCTCAAGGAGGTGGCTATAAAAGTTTAAATGTTACCACGAGAAAATTTTTGGGATTGTATGCCAATATCAGGCCTTGTATAAGCTTGCATCCATTTGTTGAAACTAAACATCCAAAAATGGATCTTGTGATCGTTCGTGAAAACGAAGAAGATCTGTATGCAGGAATTGAACATCAGCAAACTGACGAAGTCGTTCAGTGTTTGAAACTGATCAGTCGGCCGGGGTGTGAAAAGATTGTCCGTTATGCTTTCGAATACGCTAAGCAGTATAAGAGAAAAAAAGTCACTTGTTTCACGAAGGATAACATTATGAAACAAACGGATGGGTTATTTCATCAGGTATTTGATGAGATCGCGAAGGAGTATCCATCTATTGAAAATGAACACTGGATCATAGACATCGGAGCCGCAAAAATGGCGGATACACCTGAGGCCTTTGATGTGATTGTGATGCCGAACTTATATGGAGATGTAATGAGTGACGTTGCTGCTCAAATTGCAGGATCAGTTGGGCTTGCTGGTTCGGCCAACATTGGTGAAGAATGTGCAATGTTCGAAGCTATTCACGGATCTGCTCCTCGTCGTGCAGGTCAGAATGTTGCCAATCCGTCAGGATTGATTCAGGGAGCAATTTTGATGCTCGTTCACTTAGGACAAACTGAAGTGGCAGAAAAGGTTCAAAACGCTTGGCTCAAGACAATCGAAGATGGAATTCATACCTACGATATTTACAATGAAGGTTCAAGCAAGGAAAAAGTAGGTACGAAAGAATTTGCTGAAGCAGTGATCAAAAATCTTGGAAAGAAACCGTCGACACTTTCATCGGTGAGTTATGAGAAAGGAGCCACACTTAACCTTCCGAAGTATGTTAGAATAACTCCAAAGAAAAAAGAACTTCAAGGAGTGGATTTGTTTGTTCATTGGACAGGTGACAATGCTGATGCACTTGCAGAGTTGATAAATCAATTGAATACCAGCGATATTCAGCTTAACATGATAACCAATCGTGGAATTAAGGTGTATCCGAATGGTTTTCCAGAGACATTTTGCACTGATCACTGGCGATGTCGTTTTAAACCGGTCGAAGGAAAGTCGATTACGAAAAAAGATATCATCGATCTATTGAGTAAGGCTGAAGAGCGGAGCATTGATGTTATCAAGACGGAAAATCTCTATGCGTTCGATGGTAAACCTGCTTTTTCACTCGGTCAGGGACAATAGTCAAATTAGATGAAAAATATGTCTGTTCTTTTTGCTCTCCTGTTTTTAGGGGTACTTCTCTTGGCTTCTTGCATGCTAAGCTTAGATGACTTCCAATCAGGGATTTCAAGTTCTTTGGCTGTCATCCTATTGTTGGGTACTCTCAAATTGCTGAGTATAGCAAATGATAATTGAGAACTTTATGAATCAGATTAAGGCGAATTTTTGTTTCGCCTTTTCTTTATAAATTCTTGTCAATCACTTCCCTCAATTTCTCCTCTTCCATTGCGCCATTCTGCTTCCAGACTTCTTTGCCCTCTTTGAAGAGAATGAAAACAGGTACAGCTTGAATCTGATATTCTGTTGCCAGTTCGGTGCTTTTATCGACATCTATTCTTAGAACGGACGCTTTACCAGTGTATTCTTTTTCCAGACGATCGATGATCGGAGCCATTTTACGACACGGAGAACACCACACGGTATGGAAGTCTACGAGAACCAGTTTGTTTTGAGTTAATAATTTATCGAATTGTTTTGCGCTCATTTCCTGAATGTGCTCGTCTTTGGTAACAGTCGATGCGGTCACAGGATTTCCGTTTGCTTGCCATGCAGAGATGCCTCCTTCTAAATTGTACACATGCTTAAATCCATTCTGAACCAGTATTTCAGCAGCTTGGGCGCTCCTTCCACCGGCCTTACAATAGACTAAAATGTTCTTCGAGGAATCCATTACCTTGATCTTCTTGGTGAATTCTGGATCATAAAAATCAATGGTACTCGCTTGATCAATAGTACCGCCTGCCGTTTCTTCCGGTGTGCGCACATCCAAAATGATCGTGTTCCCATTGGCCACCAATTCTTTGAATTTCGCTACATCCACATTTTGTACACTCGCTATGCCTGCCTGATTTTGAGACGTACAGTTTGAAAACAAGAAAAGAATAAAGAACAGGGTAGAGGTAAAAGCGATGTGTTTCATTGGAATCTTATTTAAAATTGCTCAATACGAAAGTACAACTATTCTTTTCCTGCGAAAGTGACTTTTGTTACAATTTGGTTTTTTGGATGAGCAATAAGCTCCGCAGGATTTGCAATGCGAAGGCGCTACGGAGTAAATCCTGCGGAAAATCCTTAAATCGTTATTGTATAATTGATGCACGCCGCAAGATCACAATCTTAAAGAAGACTTGCAGTAAAACCTTTTAGAAGCTGAGGTAATTAGTTTAAATTCCCAATCATTCGAAACAACATTCGGGATAGCTCGTCTGCTTTTCGGTAGAATTGCTGGAATTCATGATCAGAGAGGATGGTTTCTTCTTTCATTACATCAAAAATGGCCACGCACTCGAAGGTAGAACCTCGTGAGATAACGTAGAAATTTCGTTTGTCTGCTTTGCTATAGCGACTTGTGCCTTCCGCAATGTTTAGAACAATACTCAAGGAAGCTCTTCGCAGTTGGTTTCTTACGACAGAGTCGATTGATTTAGTTGTCCTCATAAGTTGAAGGACTTCCTTGTTAAAGGCTTTTGCTTTGCGGTAAACATCTAATTTTTCGAAATCGAACATGAATGGTAGGTTTAGGTTATTGTTACTTGAATTTAAGAAATTTAGATCGACATTGAAAGTGGTATCGGAAAATTCTTCCAATCTAATCATTGTAAAAGCACACAATCAGTGTGAGTATTTTGACAGAAAAAGTAATTAGAGTTTGATCACATTTTTTTATGTTACATTCAATACTGAATAAACAAGATTCTTCCATAGAAGTGTGAGATTTAAAAATGACTCCCTACCTGTTTCAATCACACTCAGTTCTCAGCACTCAAAACTGCAAAAAAATAAGAGTTCATAAAAGTTTGAGTTTGAGTGTGAGTATTGAGGGGCACAAAAAAATAAGAGCAACACTCTCGCATTGCTCTTATTTTTTTGTGCGCACGACTGGATTCGAACCAGCACACCTGTTGGCACCACCCCCTCAAGATGGCATGTCTACCAATTTCATCACGTGCGCGTTGAATTGGTGGATGCAAATATAAAGAGTTTTTGTTTTTTTAGTAGCTTTTTACTGCGCATTCTCGGAAAACCTCACATCCTCCATAAACTTCTCTTTTACCATCATTCCGACCTCCAGGGTGTAATAACCGAATTCTTCAGAAACAATGCCTGTCAGACGATAGATGCCCTTGCCGTGAAAGGGATATTTGTGTGCGACTTCCGGAAAGTGAACGGTATCAAGGATGTCTCCTTGCTGATCGATAAATGTTCCGAAATACATCGTGTCACCTTTTGAGGTGTAGGATTTTTTGAGTGCAACCAGGTAACCATAGGTGGTGATCTTAAGTCCTAGGTGCGTATGTAACGTTTTTGCGGGTATATGTGGAAGAGGTTTTTCTGCTAATAATTCAAAAGGGTTGCACAATGGAAAACCGAGAAGCTCCATTTGTTCGAATGCGAGTTCAATATTTTGTTCCGTTAATTCGGGCAGTTTGAACTGTTTTTGTCCTTCTTCAAAAAGCTGAGGGGTAGGGTTTTTGTCTTTTATTTTGTTGTGGTAAAGATGGGCCTTCCAAAGCAACTCTTTTCGAGTTTCCGGAAAATCGCTTAATCCTCCTATGCGAATAATGAGAACCAATTGTTCAAGTGGAATGTAACAGCGTTTCATGAGGTCTTCAAAATTTCGTAACAGTCCATTCTTCTTTCGCTCGTTGAGTACTTTATGAATAAGCAACGCTTCGAGTCCGTTTACGAGAATAAATCCCAGAATCAGTTCTGTGCCTTTCAATAGACATTCAAAATCTCCCTGATTTACAGATGGAGCAAGAATTGTAGCGCCCCAGGAGCGGGCCTCGTGCACATACACTTCCGTTCGGTAATAGCCGCCAAAGTTGTTGATGCAGGCTGTCATATATTCGAGTGGATAATAGGCTTTGAGGTAGAGGCTTTGATAGCTTTCCACGGCGTAGGAAGCAGAATGTCCTTTGGAAAAGGCATATCCCGCAAAACTTTCGATCTGTCGCCAAATATCGCTGATGAGGTTATCGGTATACCCTTTTTTTCGGCAGTTGGAGAAGAAGGTGTCGCGTACTTTTTCGAATTCTGCCCTGGAACGAAATTTCCCTGACATTCCCCGACGTAAAACGTCGGCTTCGGCAAGTGATAGCCCTGCGAAGTGATGGGCCACTTTGATCACATCTTCCTGATACACCATCACGCCATAGGTGTCGGGCATGATCTCCTGAAGAACGGGTGGTGCTTCTTTGCGTTTTTCGGGATAGCGGTGACGAAGAATGTACTCCCGCATCATGCCCGATTGAGACACGCCCGGACGTATGATCGAACTGGCGGCAACTAATCCCAGATACGTATCGACTTGCAATTTCACCATCAGCATACGCATCGCCGGCGACTCGACATAGAAACAACCCATTGCTCTGGCTGAACGCAATAATTCCTTGATCTTCTCATCGGTTTTGAAATAGGAAATATCGTGAATGTCATGCGCTGGTTTTTCTGGTTGGTTATATGTAATGATATCGAGTGCATCGTGGATCTTTCCCAATCCTCTTTGACTGAGAATATCGAATTTGAACAGCCCTACATCTTCCGCTTCCATCATGGAAAATTGCGTTGTGGGATAGCCTTTTGGAGGCAGGAAGGTTCCCGAGTACCAAGTGACTGGTTTTTCACTGATGATGATCCCGCCGGCATGTACGCTCAAGTGGGAGGGGAGTCCCTGGATGTATTGACTGTATTTAATCACTAGTTGCGAAAGTTGATCGAGCTGATTGTAGTTGAACTTTCCTTTGCTGAGGAGATCGATCTCTGTTTTTGGAAGTCCGAATACTTTGCCGAGTTCGCGTACTGAAGCGCTGTACTGAAAGGTGTTATAGGTGCAAAGCAACGCAGCATTTGGATAGCGATCGAAGATATAGCGGGTGACATCGTCGCGGTCTTTCCAGGAAAAATCGATATCGAAATCCGGTGGATTCTTGCGGTAGAGATTGATGAAACGTTCAAAATACAGATCGAGTTCGAGCGGGTCAACATCGGTAATTCTCAGAAGGTAAGCTACAATGCTGTTGGCTCCGCTTCCTCGACCAACGTAAAAATAGCCTTTGGAACGTGCATACGAAGTAAAGTCCCATGTAATGAGAAAGTAGGAGAGGTAGTCTTTTTCTGCAATCACTTCCACTTCCTGCTCGATGCGGGCAATGATCTCATCGGCTTCCTGCCACTACCACAAGGTAAATAAAGACGAGGGCGATCCGATACCGTCTCCTTTTGCAACTGTGATTCTTTTCATGACTTTCTATTTTGCTTGCAAGACAAAATTCG
>JAJTDX010000066.1:0-12379 GCA_021298235.1 Cryomorphaceae bacterium
TCATGAAAAAAATCCTACTGCTTGTTGCTTCTATCGGTCTTTTGGGAATCTTAGGCTGGTACACGAGTACGCTTCTCGAAAAAAAGGGCAAGTCTGATACAGAGCTGATTGAATTTAGCATTGCTGATACCACAACTGTCGATAAGATCATTATTACCGACGCTTTTTCGAACCAAATGACTTTGGTAAAAAATGAGAAAGAATGGACCGAGCCGGACGGGACATGTGTGACTCAGGAAAATGTTCATTTCATTTTGGATGCATTGAAAAATATAGAATTCAAAGGCTATCTTCCGGACAAAGCCCAGGCCCAGTTTGAAAAATTAATGATCAGTCAGCACATCAAGGTAGAGATATTCCAGGAGGGTGAATGGACGAAAACCTGGTATATGGGTCCGGCTTCACAAGATCACTATGGACAAATCATGCTACTGGATTCCGACGAATTTGGAAAGAGCGATCATCCCGTAATGATGAAGATCAAAGGCCTGAATGGAATTATCGATCCAAGATTTTTTGCAGACAAACGGAAATGGATGTGCACGCGGATTTTTGCGGTGCCAAGAGAGCGAATTGAAAAAGTGGAAGTACGTTACTATGATGACCCGGTCTTGAGCTTTAGCGTTGTACAAAAAGGGAAAGAAATCGAGGTTAGACAACAAGGTAAATTGCTGCGAAAAGTTGATCCTGCAATGGCGTACAGATATTTGAATGCCTTCAAAAAAGTACATTTTGAATTGGCAAATTTCGAGTTGAATGAAAAGCAACTTGACAGTCTTAAACGTTCAATGCCTTTTGCCACGCTGAAGCTTGACGAAAAGGGTGGTAAAAAGACCAAGCTCAGGTTGTTCAGAATTAAATCAAATGATACACAAGTGAATGATTTTGGCGATGTGGTACAAATGGATGTGAACAAATTTTGGTGTGAGCTTTCGAATGGTCAGGTTGTTAAATGCCAATATTATGTGTTCAACCCGCTGATCATGGGACATGTTTACTTCCCAATGGATCTATCAGGAAGAAAAGTAAAAAAAGGCTCCTAGTTGTTAATAACTGCTCAAAAAATCGATTTCTACGTTCACTTGAATCGCTGTGGTTTAATTAATTTCGGTAAAATTTTCGCATTATGAATTTTGTGATTTCCAGTTCCTATTTATTGAGGTATTTACAGAGTATCTCCGGGGTGTTAAGCACGAGCAATACGTTGCCAATTCTTGATAACATTCTCTTTGAGATTAACCAAAATGAATTGACACTGTCCGCATCTGATCTGGAAACGACTATGCGTACCACACTGAAGGTAGAATCGAAGGAAACGTTCAAAGTTGCCATTCCTGCAAAACTGTTAATGGACGTTTTAAAAAATCTTCCTGAACAGCCGTGTACATTTTTAGTCGATCAGACGAATTTCAACGTGGAGATCGCATATGATAACGGAAAGTCACGAATGGCGGGATTCAATGGGGATGAATTTCCTAGAACACCAGGAATTGAAAATCCAACTGCAATTAAAATTCAGGGAGACATCTTGTCTAAAGCCATTAATAAAACCTTGTTTGCCGCAGGAAACGATGATTTGCGTCCTGTCATGAGTGGGGTGTTTTGTCAGTTTACTCCGGGAGACATTACGTTCGTTGCAACGGATGCTCACAAACTGGTGCGCTATCGAAGAACAGATTCTCAAGGGACAGGCAGCTCTTCATTCATTTTGCCTAAAAAGCCGCTAAATATGCTTAAGTCAAACCTGACAGGCGCGGAAGATGTGCAAATTGAATACAATGAATCCAATGCCGTTTTCTCATTTGGCGATATCGTTTTGATTTGTCGTCTTATTGATGGAAAATATCCCAACTATGAGGCCGTAATTCCCAAGGAAAATCCAAATGTCCTTACCATCGATCGTGTGCAGTTTCTGAGCTCGATTAAGCGCGTTTCCATCTTCTCAAATAAAACGACGCATCAGGTGAAATTGCGATTAGCGGGGTCTGAATTAGCTCTTTCGGCAGAGGATATAGATTTTGCAAATGAATCAAATGAGCGATTGACATGTAATTATGATGGAGATGACATGGAGATTGGATTCAATTCCAGATTTTTATTGGAAATGCTCAATAACATGGACTGCACTGAAATCAGATTGGAGATGAGTGAGCCTTCCCGTGCAGGATTGCTCATGCCTGCAACTAAAGACAATGAACATGAAGATGTCTTGATGCTTGTCATGCCCGTCATGTTGAACCGATAATTTGAACAATGAAATAATAATTTTCAGCCACTTTCGGGTGGCTTTTTCATTTTAAATCTTTCCGAAATGCCCCACTTCTTAGAGAATAATCTACGCTGGCATGCACCCAGGGCATCCCAATGGATGTGATTCTTTTTAACGTGGAATTCTCTGAATTTTTCATTTTAAGCAGAAAACTTGATTTATTCAAAGTGATCAGCTTTCCATCCTTAGTATTTCGGCATTGGAACTGCAGTGGACCTTTTAGGTTCCAGTTTTTTTCCATTGAAAAATAGTTGACATCTCCAGGATATAATTTTCTATAGGAATCTACTGCAAAATGAAGCTTTTCCAATTGTTCACTTTTAGCACCATGAAAACAAAAAAGTTCGTTGCCATCCCGAAGGAGTATAATCGGAAAACGTGTGTTTAGGATACAAAGCTCTTTTTTGTTTAAATTTTGATAGCGCTGGAAGACCAGTATAATGAGTAAAAGGAGACCCGTTGTATACCAAGTGTATCGAACTTTTGTACGCAGTGGAAGTGTAAAAACAATGAGAATCATTATTCCTGAAACCAACACAAAGAGAATTCCTACTTCAAAACCAAAGGCGACCGCACCCGGCAAAGCCTCCACCCACCGGATGAAGGCAAGTGATAGGAAAATACTCAACGTTAGTACCCAAGCAGTGAGTTTAGCGAGGGGCTTCAGCCAGGAAATTCCGAATAGAACGATACCTCCTCCCAGAATAATTCCACTTGAGGCCATTAGCCCGATGTTGGTTAAAACAAAGTAATTTGGAAACTGGTGAAAGTAATATAAGGAAAGGGGAGTGGTCATTAGCTGTGCAGCAAATCCGATGGCTGTGCCTTGCCAGATTTTCATGAGAATGCGGTTTTCGAAATACAACAGCTTCTCAATTGGTTTGTAGAAAAGAAAGATACCCAGCATGGCCAGAAAGGAGAGTTGAAATCCAATATCAAATAAGGTAAAAGGATTCCATAGGCACAGTACAAACCCTGTGAAGAAAAGGGCGTTAAGCGGGGAGTATGACCTTTCAGAAAGTTGTGACAGTACAAGTATGGAAAACATGAGCACGGCGCGCAACACGGATGGTGAAAGTCCGGTGAGTATAGCGTAGATCCACATGACGCCTACGACAATTACCACTGCTGTTTTTCTGGAGATGAAACGATTAAAAATTCCAAGAAAATAGATTAAAAGTTGCATGATAATTCCAACATGTAATCCTGAAACGGCAAGCACGTGCATCGCTCCCGTGTTTGTAAAACTTGTTTTAACTTCTGTATCAAGCAGTGTTTTATCTCCAAGAATTAATGCAAGGGCAATAGATAATTCGTCCCCGCTCAAATTGTTTTTAAGAATCGAAACAAGTCCCTCTCGAAGGGCATTGAGTTTTTGGGTGATCCATGGTGGTGAGTGATGCTCGAGAAAAATGAATTGCTCCTTTTGAACAAAACACATTTTCTTTATGCCTTTGGTCCTCCAAAAATATTCAGCATCAAATTCACCGGGATTGCCTGCGTTTGCGATGGGATCAATTGGAGCAGCAAGAAGTATAATATCCCCTTCTCTGAAAACAACATTCCGAGCCTGAACGAAGAGTAGCAATGGTTCATCAACGGTGTTAGTTCCTGAGGCACCTTTTAGCTTTTGTATATTTCCGGTGAGTTTGAGCCAATTTGACTTGTCGTTTCCGACTCCATTGATCTCAACGATAGATAAATCGGATTCATGATAAACGCGATCCCAATTATAGGTTTGAAAGCTCCCGTTCCTTTCGGAAATTAATAAACATCCTACGCCGAAGAATCCGGATAAATAAAGTGGTAAAAGAAATCGGCGGTCATTTTTAACAGTCAAATAGATACAAAGGGAAATGAGTGTCGGTGCCACGCTCCAGAACAAGATGATCCATGGAGAGGATAAGAAGAGACCACTAAGTATACCAATTGAAAATGCACTGAAAATGGAGATAAAAGGGTTCCTGAAGAATCTGAATTTAACGGGAGTGGTCAGCCATTTCATCGAAACAAATGAACAAAAAATTCTTCACAGGAAGCAAAGCAAAACAAAAAAGGAAGACCAGGGTCTTCCTTTATGGCGTTATGATTAGTGTTACAGTGTTCTGCCGGGATAAACTTTTAAGGCCTCTTCCAGACATTTAACAGCATTTTTCAGTGATGATTTGTTGAGTACGTAAGCAATTCGTGCTTCGTTTTTACCGGCACCTTTTGTAGAATAAAAACCATTAGCTGGAGCCATCATTACGGTTTGACCCTCATAGGAGAAATCTTCCAGAAGCCATTGACAGAATTTTTCAGCATCATCCACCGGGAATTTAGCAACGCAGTAAAATGCTCCGCTTGGTTTGGGACAGAAGACTCCAGGAATTGCATTCAATCCATCCACCATGATGTTTCGTCGCTCTACATACTCGGCAACGACGTTGTCGAAATATGATTGCGGTGTTTGAAGTGCGGCCTCGGCGGCAATTTGATCAACAGTAGGAGGAGAGAGCCTTGCCTGACCGAATTTCAATGCAGCAGCCATGACTTCTTTATTTTTTGTGATCAATGCTCCGATACGAGCGCCACACATGGAGTATCTTTTGGACACAGAGTCGATCATGATTACATTTTCTTCAATTCCTTCAAGATTCATAACGGAAAATGGAACTGCTCCATCGTAACAAAACTCACGGTATACCTCGTCAGCAAAAAGGAAAAGATCATTTTTTTTGACCAGCTCGCGCAATTGTTCAAGTTCCTCACGGGAATAAAGGTATCCAGTTGGATTGCCCGGATTGCAGATCACGATGGCTTTTGTTTTTGATGTGATTTTTTTCTCGATCTCTTCAACCGGAGGTAAGGCAAACCCATTTTCAATGTTTGCTGTAACCGGAACCACATGTACTCCGGCCGTTACCGCAAATCCGTTGTAATTCGCATAAAAAGGCTCTGGGATAATTACCTCGTCTCCTGGATTACACGTGGTCATAAATCCAAAAATCAAGGCTTCGGAACCACCAGTAGTAATTAGAATGTCTTCGGAGTTGACATTGATTCCCGTTTTTTGATAGTAAGCAGCAAGACCGTTGCGATAGCTTTCAAATCCGGCCGAGTGACTGTATTCGATGACTTTTCGATCCATATGTTTGATCGCATCAAGTGCTACCTGAGGCGTTTCAATATCCGGTTGACCAATGTTCAGATGATATACAATTTTACCTTCTTTCTTCGCCTTTTCGGAGAAAGGGACTAGTTTCCTAATTGGAGATGCCGGCATTTCAACGGCTTTCTGTGCTATCTTTGGCATGTGAGTACAGTTTTGATGAACAAAGGTAATTCAAATGTTTTATGTCCAAAGTTCAAGGGTTTAAAAAACTTACGGATCTTTAGTCTCTGTGCACTCTTTTTATTGTGCTTGAATTCGTGTGAACAGGATTCCTCGAAAGACAATCCTGAGCTGCCACTGAAGCAAAAAGTGAATACAGCGAACTTGGAAGTAGACAGTTTGAAAAATTCCATGGTCAGACTGGCAGAAAAGGGGTATTGTGATGTGTCATTACTGGATTCTTCTATCTGGTTCGATTTGAAATACTTTGGTTCGGATAATTTCATGAAAAAGAGGCTTTATCATACCTTGAACCGTCCCTTTCTGCAGTGCGACGTTGCCTACAGGCTAGTCAAGTGCAGTCAATATTTGAGATCTATAGATACGTCACTTCATTTACTGATCTATGATGCTGTGAGGCCACTGGATGTGCAATGGAAGATGTGGCATGCGATGGATAGCTTGTCACCATCAGAAAGAATAAAGTACGTTTCAAATCCTTCACACAAAAGCTTACACAACTATGGTGCAGCGGTTGATCTAACGATTTGCAGGTCGGATCGCTCTCCTTTGGACATGGGTGCAGGCTTTGATGATTTTAGAAAGATAGCATACCCTTCCCTGGAGACGCACTTCCTTAAGACAAAAGAGCTCAATTCGGCTCAATATCACAATCGCGTGTTACTCCGCAAGGTGATGCTTGTGGGTAATTTTTCTGTTTTGTCCTCTGAATGGTGGCATTTTAATGCATGCTCGAGAAGCTCGGCTCAGTCAAAATACCAGCTTATGGAGAAGGAGCCAATTACTGAACAATAATGGTCTTCTTATAAATTCTGCCATTTGTCAGGTCCTCTATGAAAACAATGTACGTTCCCTGACTTAGGTCTTGAACCATAAGTATTCCCGAATCTTCAATACGCATAGATTTTATTCTTTTACCATTTTGATCTGAGAGCCAAACAATGCCTTTGTGATTCGATGGAATTGTGATGTAAACGATGTCTGTGGCAGGATTTGGCAACACGGAGACAAATTCAGATTTTTCAATTGAATTGACCTCAGCAAGAAAATTCCCGTCATACAAATTTGTTCCGTTCTCATTGATAATCCAGTTATCGGGGTCTACCGCCGTGACTCCGTTGACCACTCCTACGCTAGGAATCACGAAGTTTTCAGTGT
Organism: Cryomorphaceae bacterium; assembly: GCA_021298235.1. Next base: position 6,762 of record JAJTDX010000066.1, read on the forward strand.
TGCTCGAAATCGGAAATTGTAGTGTAGTGTCAGGCAGTCCTTGTCGTGAAAATTTAATTTCAAGAGGTATGGTGAATAATGGAGTAACTGTCGGTTTACTAACACTCTGGTTGATTTGCAGATGTAAAGTTTCGCCGATGCAATTCCATTTTGTCGAATAGGTTGGAAATCCTTCTCCAAAATACCATTCGTTGAAGAAGTTTGTAAGATCTATTCCACTTTCTGACTCTATTACTTGTTTTACATCAATTCCAATGGCAACGCTGTCGGCAAATTCATTCTGAAAATTTTTCAATGCGGTAAAAAATAGATCGTCATTGTTCACTAAATATCGAATGGTATGGATAATGGCAGAGCCTTTGTCGTAGGTAAGTCTGCCGCTAAACAGTCGGTTCTCATTCAAGCTGTCGAGCACCCAAACGCTCCCTCCGGTTTGGGACATCACATTGTCATGCACGTCGAGCATGTGTTGAAAAGATTGGGTCGGGTAAAGATTCTCCAGCATAAGATGTTCACTGTAGGATGCAAACCCTTCATTCACCCAGATATCTGCCCATGAGGCACATGTAACATGGTCTCCAAACCATTGATGTCCAAGCTCGTGCGTAGTTAGGTTTTTCTCAAAGAAGCCTTGTGATGTCATGGTTTGATGTTCCATTCCTCCTGAGATCGGGGCCATACAATGGCCGTATTTTTCGTCGGCAAATGGATACGGACCAAAAAGATCCGAAAACAACTCCATAAAGTCAACTGTTTCATCTATCTCGGCTTGAAAATTTGTAAGGGTAGCGGGATTGTCGTAAATGTAATTCTGAATAAGAATAGGGGCAGTAGCACCAGCAGGATTTGCCCATACATTATATTCTACATACTCTGCAACGGCGACAGAAATCAGGTAATAATCAATTGCATGTCGATGTTTCCACTCGTAACGAGCTGTACCGTCGCCAAAGTCAGTCACATTTTCCAGAATCCCATTCGAACCGGCCTTACATGTGGATGGAACAGTGATCCACACACTACAACTGTCCGATTTGTCAGTCAGTGATTGTTTGCAAGGCCACCATTCGTATGCTGAGAAAGGCTGTGACAACGACCAAGTTACCTGGTTGCCCCAAGAGGGGGAGCTGGCATTGGTCATACCGGATCCACCCAATGGATTGGTTGCTGCTGTTGGAGGTATTCCGTTGTAATCCACTGAAATGATAAAAGAATCACCCGGGTTTGAATTCACGGGCACTTTTATGGCTGAGTTGTTTCTGCTATAATCGACCGGTACTCCATTGACTCGTATTTCACTTATTGTAAAAGATTGAAACAATTCGAATAAAGCCGAATCAAGGAGCTGAGTTGCGGTTGCATGGATTTCACCTGTCCCGGAAACAGCAGTTGAGAGGTTGTTCATAGCAACATTCAACTGATAAAAGTGTACATCGTATTTGTCTGTTTCTTGTATCTGAGAAACAGAAAGAGTATTGCTTTTAAGTGTGGAGCTTTTAAAATGGTCGCGTTTGGAACAAAAGGGGTGTGATTCATTCTGTCCATAAACATACACGGACGAATAAAGTATCGCAACGAGTAATAAAATGTGGTTCAAAAAAGTTTTCATAGGATTAGTTTTATGGTCGTTTTAACGTATTTGATCTTCATTCAAAAAGCGAATAAAATGGAAGCCTCTTGGAGCATACCCCTCATTGTAGAAGAATTTATGAGCTTTGAAATTATATGTGTAAGAGTCAAGAGACATCATATTGCATTTATATTCTTGAGCTTTTTGGGAAAGATACTCAAACATAGCTTTGCCGACACCTTTTGAGCGCGCCTTGTCACTAACCACGAGGTTATCAATTTCCAAATAGCGTCCGCACCATAATTTTGTTCCGATCCAAAAGCCTGCAATCCCGACACAAGTACCATTGTCAAATGCTGCAAGCTGGCCGTAGTGGTTATTTTGTAGCATCTCGTCAAGGTCATTGGAATAAGACTCTTTTGTCAAAGAGGGATAGAGTTCTTGCATGACATCAAGTTGGTCAAGCATTTCTTCTTTCGATGGTAATTCTTTCAGCTCGATCATTTGTATTTTAAAACCAGTTCGGTATAAAAAAGTTCGTATATTCTTCTGTATTCATCGTTCCAGGAATAGCTTTCCTTAAATCCGTGGGCTTCAACAGGAAAAACTGTCAGATCCCAATTTGTTTTGTGCAATTCGATGAAGCGTTGACTCAATCGAACAACATCCTGAAATTGAACATTGTCATCCACCATTCCGTGCAACATTAACAATTTATCTTGAAGGTTTTCTGCGAAATAAATAGGTGAACTTTTTCTATACGCCTCCGGATCTGTTTCAGGGTAATTTAGAATATTGCTCGTATACTCATGGTTGTAATGTGCCCAGTCTGTTACTGACCTTAATGCTGCTCCGCAAGGAAATTCGCCCGGTGTGCTGAGCAGAGCCATCAGGGTAATGAACCCACCATATGAACCTCCGTAAATCCCTACTCTATTTGAGTCGATGTCCAGTGTATTAATCAGGTAATCTTTTCCATCCAAATGATCTTGAAGGTCGCGACCGCCCATGTGTCGATAGATCGCAGTTCTGTAATCACGCCCATAACCTTCACTGGCTCTGTAATCAATGTCCAAAACGGTAAATCCATTGTCAACCAATAGATTGTGGAACATGTACTCACGATGATAATTGCTCCAGTAATTGTGCGCATTTTGAAGGTACCCTGCTCCATGTACAAAAATTACCGCTGCCTTATTTTCGGATCCTTCGTTTGGTTTGTACAAACGAGCATAAACGTCTTTTTCATCGGAAGCTTTAAATGTGATCACTTCCGGTTTGCGCCAGAAGTATTTGTTGAATTCCTGAGTTGTAGAATACGTGATCCTTGTTTTGGAGGAATTGCTTTCATTTAGAGCAGTACACAACTCCCATGGTGTGTTCTTATCTGAATATCGAATAGCCAGTGTTTTTTCATCAGGAGAAAGCTGCACATCATGGTAACCTTCCTTGCTCAAGATATTGGCTGTTTTTCCTGTTTCAATATCAACGCGTAAAAAATTTCGGTCGCCCGGATGAGATCGATTGGCAGTTATGTAGAACGATTTTCCGTCTTTGGATAAGATCGCTTCATGAACCTCCCAGCTTCCTTCCGTCAATGGAACAGTTCGTTCTAAGGTTTTGATAAGTTTGGAGGTATTGTGGAGGTATAGGTGTGAGTAGCCCGTCTTTTCTGATTGAAAATAAACCGTTTGATCGTCATTTAGCCACCCCAAGGTCCCCTCCTCTGTGTTCCAACTCGAGATTCCGGGACCTCCAATCCACGCTTCATCGTGCTGCCGTTCGATCTCGGAAAATTCTCCTGTCTCAAGATCTATCAGAATAATCCATCGGTCCTTGTTGTCATATGAACGAATATCACAAACCGCCTGATCAGTTGTTTTGGTGAATTTTAGTGAATGCATTACCACTTTTCGATCCTTTTCATAGGGAAGTGAATCATTCAAATAGGTCGGTTTTTTTCTAATATCTGAGAGTTTGGATAAGTCTATGAAATAAACGGTGTCCTTTTTTATGTCTACTAATGCTAGTCGGTGCAACGGTTCTTCTGCCCCAACTTTAGCTCTCGCACTGGAGGTGTAGGTGTACCCATTGGAGGAAATATGATGCTCAACTTTCGTGTCTGTTTCATTGGGATAATCCGAAAGACGAAAAGAAACAAATCGGCCGTTGGGACTGACCTGAATTTGCTCGATCTGATCTTTTCCTAAGTAAAAAGGTTTTGCCTCCTTGTAAATGTCGACCTCCTTCGATTTTCTCCAGACGGTTCGTTCGTTTTGATCCCGGATGTATTCAAATAATTCCATTTGCTGCCTCATCAGATAGGTCGAGTCTTTCTTATGTTCAGGAGCTTCGCCGGAACGGAAATTCGTTAATTGCAGAATGGATCCTTTTCCCTTCGAGTATTCGAAAATATTCAAGCCGGACTGAAAGTAAATTATTCCCGGATTCCTCGACCGCTGAATGGAATGAAGACCGGAAGTGGAGGAGTAAAGACGAGATAATTGCTTTGAATTTTTATCATAGCGTGTCAGGCTTCCATCAATGATTTGATATTGGTCCGAAAAGTTCGCTTGAGCTCGGTCGTATTCAAGAATTGATTTAGGATCAGCAGATATGGGTTTGCTACCTTTTAACGAGGGTTGATACTCATAGGTCGAATTACCAGGCTCATTCTTGGGGTTCCAGTCGAAATAAATCTTTTTTCCATCGATGCTCCAACGAATATTTTCAGGCTGATGGCCAATAAATTCATTGCCCTTCATGATGTCTTCCAATTTGAGTGGTGAATTGTTGGGGACATGTTGTGCGGTAATGTATCCCGCGACGAAAAGCAAACAGCACGGGTATAAAAAACGATTCAATGGCATGCCGTAAATTTACAAAAGGCGCTTCGTTTTTAAAGGATGCTCAAAGAATTATTTGCAGGGTATTGCTGAATAGCTTGATTTCATTATCTTTGCACCCCAATTATTTATAAACCGGGGTTTCGTACCCCACATTGTAAACTTAAATTATGGCAACTCGAATCAGATTGCAAAGACACGGAAAGAAAGGAAAAGCTTTCTTCCATTTAGTAGCTGCGGATAGCAGAGCAAAGAGAGATGGAAAGTTCATCGAGAAACTCGGAACGTACAATCCAAACACGAATCCAGCGACTATTGACATCAACTTCGATCGTACACTTCATTGGGTACAGGTTGGAGCCGAAATGTCTGATACCGCAAGAGCGATCTTATCTTACAAAGGAATTCTTTACAAAAATCACTTGTTGAAAGGGGTCGCGAAAGGAGCTTTTACGTTAGAACAGGCAGAGGCGAAATATGTTGCATGGGCTACTGAAAAAGATTCTAAAATCTCAGGAAAGAAAGACGGATTAGCGAAATCTGCTGCTGCAGACAAAGCAGCTCGTTTCAAGGCGGAAGAAGAGGCGAAAGCAGCAAAAGCTGCAGCTATCGAAGCTAAAAACACTGTGGTTGAAGAAGCAACAGTTGAGGAGGCGGAGGTGGAAGCACCTGTAGCTGAAGCAACGGAAGAGGTAGCGGAAGTTGAAGCGGAAGCAACAGTAGCTGAAGAGCCTGCTGCTGAAGATCCAGCTGCCGAGGAAGCGACTCCGGAAGAGCCTGCTGCTGAAGATCCAGCATCAGAGGATACTTCTACAGAAGAATAATTTTAAGACTTGAATGAACAAAGCAGATTGCTTTCATTTAGGATATGTTGCGAAACTTCACGGATTTAAAGGTGAAGTTTCGTTGTTTTTAGACGTTACCAATCCGGAGGATTACAAGTCTCTGGATGCAGTTTTTATTGAGCTGAACAATCAATTGACCCCCTTTTTCATAGAATCATTCAAGTTAAAAAACAAAGGGTTCGCAGCGGTGAAGCTTGAAGGTGTCAATGGCGAAGAGGATGCCAGGGTTCTGCTTCGCAAGAATTTATTTCTACCCGCGCAAATTTTACCTAAGCTGACAGGAACACAATTCTATGACCATGAAGTGGTGGGATTTACTGTTGTAGATGAGAAGTTTGGTGAAATTGGTAAACTCGA
>JAJTDX010000066.1:12386-31757 GCA_021298235.1 Cryomorphaceae bacterium
TCGAGACGATTGTTGATCTGCAAGCAAATCCGCTCATACAAATTTTCAAAGGTGAGAAAGAAATCCTCATTCCTTTGATGGAGGGGCTCGTTACTTCGCTCGACCGAAAAAAGAAGCGAATGACCATTAAGGCTCCGGAAGGTCTTATTGAACTCTACCTTGGGTAGAAATGAGTACATTCAATTTTCGTCGATTTTCTGTTTTTCAAGGCAAAAGTGCTATGAAGGTCGGAACGGATGCTGTGTTGTTGGGGAGCTTGATTGACATCAAAGAGGAACGATTTTGTTTGGAAATGGGTTCCGGAACCGGAGTTATTTCACTCATGCTTGCCCAACGATTTGAACAGCTTAAAATAGATGCTATTGAAATCGATCGTGATGCTTTTGAAGAGATGAGCTTGAATTTCGAAAACAGCCCATGGTCTCATCGACTTTATGCCCAGTATGGTGATTTCTTCTCGCTGAATTCTAAAAACAAGTTTGATTTGATTTTTTCAAATCCTCCCTTTTATGTCAACACGCTTTATTCGTCTGATGAAAGGGTAACTCTATCGAAACACGCTCTTTTTTCATTTCAAGATTTTCTAATAAAAACCGCCTCATTGCTCACTGAGAGTGGGGTCCTTTGGCTGATTGTTACAGCCGAATTAGCTCAGGAACTGCTAGCATGTTCTGGCGACACCGGATTTTATCCATGCAGTTTAATTGAAATTCAAGGTAAACCAGGAAAACATTCGCGGACTATCATATGTTTATCTAAAGAAAAATGTGAATTGAGCAAAAGAGAATTTGTAGTTCGCAATGAGGAGGGAAAATACAGCGAGGAGTATATTTTGTTAACCCGTGATTTTCACGACCGTGAGCTGTAGTGTTCTAAAAAGTATAAAGCTGATTGTGCATTTTTTTTAAATATTCTTCAATTTTTGGACTGCTACAAAAAATGAAAGGATAAATTTGTGAATGATTTAGCGTGACTTTAGTCACCAAAAAAGATTACTTATGAGCTCAAGCGGAATTGACTACGTACCAATAGTTCTCCAAATAGGAGTGATTGGTGGATTTGTTGCCTTTGTATTATTTATTACTCATTACTTAGGGCCGCGCTTAAAATCCAAAAAGAAGGATGCAAACTGGGAGTGTGGCGTTGAATCAAAAGGAGATGCCCGTTTTCCGGTATCTATTCGCTATTTTATGACGGCCATTCTTTTCGTATTGTTCGACGTTGAAGTCATCTTTTTCTATCCGTATGCGGTTAATTTCAAAACTTTGCAACTTGAGGGATTACTTGCGGTAATACTTTTTGTTGCGTTCTTTCTAATCGGTTTTTTCTACGTGCTTAAAAAAGGAGCTTTAGAATGGGAAAAGTAGAAGATCTTCAAGTAATCAACGGTGAAGGCTATCAGCTATCAACGTTGGATAAAGTAGTGGCTGCAGCTCGAAAAAATTCGGTTTGGCCCTTGCCTTTTGCCACTTCGTGCTGTGGAATTGAGTACATGGCTACTATGGGAAGCAATTATGACCTCGCGCAATTCGGTATGGAACGCATGTCGTTTTCACCGCGGCAAGCTGATTTGCTTATCGTAGCAGGAACAATTTCAAAGAAATTAGCCCCAATACTTAAACAGGTGTATGAGCAAATGGCCGAGCCTAAATGGGTATTGTCTGTAGGAGCTTGTGCTTCCTCGGGAGGTATTTTTGATACGTACAGCGTTCTTCAGGGAATTGATAGAGTTATCCCTGTGGATGTGTACGTTCCGGGATGTCCGCCTAGGCCTGAGCAAATCATTGATGGGATCATGAAAATTCACGAAATGGTCCAGAATGAACCACTTCGTCGGCGTTATTCTGACGAATATAAGGCCATTCTGAACAAATATGATATTGAAGGAAATGAAGAGTAAATTGGAGAATAATTCAGTGTTGGAGCTTCTGAAAGGTAAATTCGGTGAGCAGATCGAGTCTTCTGATGAACCATTCGATATGCTGACCATAGAAGTTTCTCCCGAAAGTATTCATGGTGTTATTTCTTGGTTGAAAAATGAGCCTTCTCTGGCGATTTCATTTTTGACCAATTTGGGGGCTGTTCACTATCCTGAAAATAAAGGAAGAGAGCTTGCTGTAGTATATCATTTACACAGCTTGACCAACAATTTCAGAATTCGAATAAAGGCGTTTTTGCCAATCGAAAATCCGGAGATCAGTTCACTAACAGACGTATATATTGGTGCGAATTGGATGGAACGTGAGACCTTCGATTTTTACGGAGTTATCTTTAAAGGACACCCTAACCTTAATCGTATTCTTAATGAAGATTCAATGGATTACTTTCCAATGAGGAAAGAATACCACCTCGAGGATGCAACCAGAGAAGACAAAGATGATCGTTTCTTCGGACGTTAATTGATTTTTTATGAGTCAGATAGATCAACATACAGGCAAAGAATCAGCAGGATTTGTTTCAACCGATACCATCGACGGTGAGATCTCTACACTTAATCTTGGTCCTACACACCCGGCGACACACGGAATTTTTCAAAATATTCTTCAGGTCGATGGTGAAAAGATTCTTTCTTCGGAGCAAACGGTTGGATACATTCACCGAGCATTCGAAAAATTAGCGGAAAGACGTCCCTATAATCAGGTGACTCCAATCACAGACCGTTTGAATTACTGTTCTTCACCCATCAACAATATGGGATGGGAAATGACAGTCGAAAAGCTAATAGGTGCGGATATCCCTAAACGTGTTGATTACATGCGTGTGATCATTATGGAGCTGGCCCGTATTGCAGATCATTTGGTATGTAATTCCGTGATAGGTGTGGATACCGGAGCGCTGACAGGATTTACGTATGTTTTTCAAGAGCGTGAAAAGATCTATGAGCTGTATGAAGAGGTTTGCGGTTCACGATTGACAACAAATATCGGTCGCATAGGCGGATTCGAGCGTGATTTCTCTGCTGAATTCTATAAAAAACTTGATAACTTCCTTAAGACTTTTCCAAAGGTATTTAATGAATTTGACAGTCTTTTGAGTAGAAACAGAATTTTTATGGACCGTACGATTGGTGCTGGACCAATTTCTGCAGAAAGAGCTTTGGAATATTCGTTTAGCGGTCCGAATTTAAGAGCTGCTGGAGTAGATTATGACGTTCGAGTGATGAATCCCTACTCGTCATATGAGGATTTCGACTTTATCATTCCAGTGGGAACACAAGGGGATACCTATGACCGTTTTCAAGTGCGACAGGAAGAGATTCGTCAGAGCTTACGTATTATTGAGCAAGCCTTGAAAAACATGCCTGAAGGAAGTTACAAAGCAGATGTTCCTGATTTCTATCTTCCGCCGAAAGAGGATGTATACAATAACATGGAGGCCTTGATCTATCATTTTAAGATCGTGATGGGCGAAACACCTGTTCCTGTTGGAGAGATTTACCATTGTGTGGAAGGAGGAAACGGAGAATTAGGCTTTTATCTGATAAGTGATGGAGGTCGTTCACCTTATCGTCTTCAATTTAGAAGACCATGTTTTATTTATTATCAGGCATATCCGGAAATGATCACTGGTTCCAATATCAGTGATGCCGTCCTGACACTGAGTAGTATGAATGTAATTGCAGGAGAATTAGACGCATAAGTTATGGGAAGTGCACATGTAGATCTGTCCAAAAGACACTCTGAAAAACCTTCATTCAGCCCCGAAAAACTTGCCGAAGTGAAGGCCTTAATGGATTCTTATCCTGAAGGAAAGCACAAAAGTGCATTGATACGTATTCTTCACATCGCAGAGGAAGAATTTGGAGGATGGTTGAGTATTGAGACCATGGATTACGTGGCCGAACTAATGAATATTCAACCAATCGAAGTATACGAGGTGGCCACTTTCTACACCATGTTTAACCTCGAACCCACGGGCAAATATGTGTTTGAAGTGTGTCGTACCGGGCCTTGTATGCTGGTAGGAAGTGACCAGATCATTGAGTACATCGAAGAAAAATTAAACATTAAGGTAGGGGAGACCTCCGCTGATGGTATGTTTACATTGAAAACTGCAGAATGCCTGGGCGCCTGCGGTTATGCTCCAATGTTACAGTGCGGAAAGAAGTTCCATGAACATTTGACAAAAGAACGTGTCGACGAGATCATTGCATCTTATCGGGAAGGTAAAGTCCCTAATTAATTGAAAAGATGGGAAGAAGAATACTTTTAGAAAACGATCATATTCCTGGCATTGAAACATTTGATGTGTATAGGAAACATGGCGGTTATCGATCTGTAGAGAAAGCACTTAAAAAGATGTCACCTGAACAGGTGGTAGAAGAAGTGCAGAAATCCGGTCTGAGGGGACGTGGAGGAGCAGGATTCCCAACAGGGATGAAATGGTCTTTTCTTGCAAAGCCGGAGGGTGTTCCGAGATATTTGCTTTGCAATGCGGATGAATCGGAACCGGGCACCTTCAAGGACAGATATCTGATGGAGAAACTCCCTCATTTATTGATCGAAGGGATGATCGTTTCGAGTTATGCGCTTGGAGCAAATCAGTCCTACATATACATCCGTGGTGAGTACATGTGGATCCTCGACATCCTTGAAAAGGCTATTGCGGAAGCAAAGGCAGCCGGATTTCTTGGAAAGAACATTTTAGGTTCGGGATATGATCTTGAATTGGGTGTTGCACCTGGTGGTGGAGCTTATATTTGTGGAGAGGAAACAGCTTTGATTGAATCTTTGGAAGGAAAACGTGGTAATCCGAGAATGAAACCACCATTTCCTGCAGTGAAAGGCTTGTGGGGGTGCCCTACCGTTGTAAATAATGTTGAAAGTATTGCTGCCGTTGTTCCAATTGTGAACGATGGAGGCGAAGAATATGCTAAGATCGGAATCGGGAAAAGTACCGGTACGAAGTTGATCTCTGCGAGTGGGAACTTGGTTCGTCCGGGCGTCTATGAGATTGAAATGGGTATTACTGTGGAAGAATTTATCTACGGAGACGACTATTGCCGAGGGATTGCCTACAACAAAAAAATGAAAGCATGCGTTCCCGGTGGATCGTCTGTTCCGATTCTTCCTGCTCATCTGGTGACTAAAACAGCAACAGGTGAAGATCGTTTGATGTCTTATGAAAGCTTGGCTGACGGTAGTTTTGCTTCAGGTTCAATGCTTGGTTCCGGTGGATTTATCGTGTTTGATGAAGATCAGTGTATCGTTCGAAATACGTGGAATTTTGCCCGTTTCTATGCACACGAATCGTGTGGACAATGTTCACCTTGTCGTGAAGGAACAGGATGGATGGAGAAAGTATTGCATCGTTTGGAACATGGTACAGGAAACATGCACGACATCGACTTATTGGCTGAAATCAACAAAAAGATCGAAGGAAATACAATTTGTCCGCTTGGTGATGCAGCGGCATGGCCTGTAGCAGCTGCGATTCGTCACTTCCGTGAGGAGTTTGAGTGGCATGTGACCAACAGAGAAGAAGCGCAAAGAAAGAACTACGGGTTATTAAAGGAATCCGTAGCGTAAAAACGAATTAAAATTCAGAACTATGGTAAAGGTTACCATTGATGATGTTCAAATAGAAGTAGAAGAAGGGACAACGATCCTCAATGCTGCTCGTAGTGTGGGTGGGGAGCTTGTACCACCTGCAATGTGTTACTACAGTAAACTACCTGGAACTGGCGGTAAATGCCGTACGTGTTTGGTTGAGGTTGCTCAAGGTTCTGAGAAGGACCCGCGCCCGATGCCTAAACTCGTCGCTTCATGTTCTACAGCTGTAATGGATGGTATGGTAGTAAAAAATAAGACCAGCGAACGCGTTCAACAAAATCGTGGAGGTGTCGTCGAGTTTCTTTTGATCAATCACCCCCTGGATTGTCCTATTTGTGATCAGGCAGGTGAATGCCATCTTCAGGATCTTGGTTTCGAACATGGAGGTGCCAAAACCCGCTATGAGGAGGAACGCAGAACTTTTGACCCAATAGATATTGGCAATAAGATCAAGTTACACATGAACCGTTGTATTCTTTGTTACAGGTGCGTTCATGTTGCAAATCAATTGACTGAAAAACGTGTTCATGGTGTACTTCATCGTGGGGAACATGCTGAGATCAGCACCTACATTGAAAATGCAATTGAAAATGATTTCTCCGGAAACATGATCGATGTTTGTCCCGTTGGCGCATTGACAGATAAAACATTTCGATTTAAAAGCCGTGTTTGGTTTCTTAAACCGATGGAGGCTTCTTGTGAGTGCACAAAATGTTCCGGTAAAGCGGTTGTATGGATGTTCGGGAATGAAATCTATCGTGTCACGGCGAGAAAGGATGCTTATGGAGAAGTAGAGGATCAAGACGGAAAAGCCGGATGGATCTGTAATGACTGCCGTTTTGAAAAGAAGGATGCATCCAAATGGAACATTTTGGGTCCTAGAAAGATTGATAGGCATTCTGTTATTTCTCAAGGACACTACCTGAGTCCACGATCTGGTTCCCAAAAAAAGATCAGCTAAATGGAAACAAGTGAGATCATAGAAAAATTGGCACTCATCGTAACGCTTTTTGCTGTTACATTGGGAATAGCGGCGTATGCGACTTATTTTGAGCGTAAAGTAGCCGCTTGGTTTCAGGACAGAGTTGGTCCCGACAGAGCAGGTCCGTTTGGAATATTGCAGCCGCTTGCTGATGGTGGAAAATTATTTTTCAAAGAAGATTTTATTCCGGATCAGGCTGAAAAATGGTTGTTTATCTTGGGCCCTGGAATTGCCATGTTTACGGCTCTAATGACAGGTTCTGTTATTCCCTGGAGTTCTGATCTCGCATTGTTTGGTCAGCAGGTTGCACTTCAGGTCGCAGATGTAAACATCGGAATATTATTTATTATGGGGTTCCTGTCTATTGGGGTGTATGGTATCATGATCGGCGGATGGGCATCAAATAATAAGTATTCTTTGTATGGAGCAATTCGGGCAAGCTCGCAGATGATCTCCTATGAATTGGCTATGGGTATCTGTGTCATTACCGTAGTCATGCTGTCCGGCAGTCTTAGCTTGAGAGATATAGTCAATGCACAACATGGTATGAATTGGAACGTGTTTTATCAACCGGTAGGATTCGTAGTGTTTTTCATCTGTGCGTTAGCCGAAACGAATAGAGCGCCTTTTGATCTTCCCGAGTGCGAAAGTGAGTTGATTGGAGGATACCACACAGAATATGGTTCGATGAAAATGGGCTTTTATCTCTTTGCAGAATACGTGAGTTTATTTACATCTTCGGCAGTCATCTCAGTTCTTTTCTTTGGGGGTTATAATTTCCCGGGAATGGATAATTTCTCAGGGAATACTTTAGCCATCCTTGGCCTCGTTGCTATGTTTGGTAAAACATTCTTCTTTGTGTTTGTATTCATGTGGATTCGTTGGACACTTCCACGTTTCCGATTTGATCAACTGATGCATTTGGGGTGGAAAAGTTTAATTCCGATTTCTCTGTTCAATTTATTGATTACAGGATTGGTAGTAGCCTTCAAAGAAGGCTGGTTTAATTAACGAAATAGTTATGCAAAGCTTAACTGATAGAAAAAAGGTTGTTTCAGACAAAAAAATGACATTCATGGAACGCATTTATCTTCCTGCTATTTTGGGAGGTATGTGGATTACATTCAAGCACCTTTTCAGAAAAAACAACACGGTGAAATACCCGGAAGAGACTCGTCCAATTGCACCTGTCTACAGAGGTCAGCATGTTTTAAAGAGGGATGAGCAAGGACGTGAAAATTGTACGGCTTGTGGATTGTGTGCTGTTGCATGTCCTGCTGAGGCCATTACAATGGTAGCTGCGGAACGAGAAAAAGGGGAAGAACATCTATATCGCGAAGAGAAATATGCCGAAACATATGAGATCAACATGTTGCGTTGTATTTTCTGTGGATTGTGCGAAGAAGCATGCCCGAAAGAAGCTATTTTTCTTACGGACAGAATTGTCCCGTCAAATTTTGAAAGAAACGAGTTCGTTTATGGCAAAGACAGACTCGTAGAAGATTTAAATGACCGTATTGACATCACCAAACGTCAGAACACGGGTAAAAGAACAGAGAAATGAGTTTACAACTGATCACTGCACTGCTTGGAGGGTTGACCGTTGGTTCAGCCTTGATGGTAGTTTTGAGCAAGCACCCCGTTCGAAGTGTGCTATATCTGGTACTTACGTTCTTTTTAATTTCATCGAATTACATTTTGATGAATGCGCAATTTATTGCAGTCGTGAACATCATCGTTTACGCGGGTGCAATTATGGTTCTCTTCCTTTTTGTACTCATGCTTCTCAATCTTAAAAAAGAAAACGAGCCGCAGACTTCCCTAACGATCAAATTGCTGAGTGTCATTTCAGGAGGAATTTTATTCACCGTATTTATCGCTGCGTTGAAGGATGGAGCTGTGATTGCTTCATCTGGATTGTTAGAGAATAATGACCAGGGATTGGTTCAAAATCTCGGTCAGTTGCTATTTACCAAGTACGTTCTGCCTTTTGAAGTGTCTTCAGTTCTCTTTATCGCGTCCATGGTCGGTGCGGTAATGCTGGCTAAACGAGAAAAACAAACGATTGATTGATATGACTTTGGCAAGTATTTTCCAGATGGGTGTTTCTATTGAGTTCTATATGGTGCTCTCCACACTCTTGTTTTGCATTGGTGCCGTAGGTGTAATGGTTCGTAGAAATGCTATCATTCTTTTAATGTGTATTGAACTTATGCTGAATGCAGTAAACCTGCTTTTGGTCGCTTTTTCAACGTATTTTGGGAAGGCGGATGGTCAGATTTTCGTGTTCTTTATAATGGTTGTGGCAGCTGCTGAGGCTACTGTAGGTTTATCTATTCTGGTAATGGCATACAGAAACCTTAGAACCACCGATGTTGGTTTGTTCAATAAATTAAACGGATAAGATGGCAGTAGATAAATTGATACTTACGATCCTTGCTCTTCCGCTTATTGGCGCCTTGATTAATGGGACCATGGGGAAAAGTATCCCGAAAATAGTGGTGGGGTCCCTTGCGACAGGAGTGATGTTTGTTGCTTTTGCACTTTCTTTATTGGTTTTTACAATAGCCTCTGATCCAATACCACCCATTCATTTGTTCAAGGTAATTCATTTGGAAAATCTTGAATTGAATGCACGTCTTCAGGTCGATGGTCTTTCAACGCTGATGCTGTTGATTGTAACGGGTGTCGGTTCCCTCATTCATTTGTTCTCTATGGGATACATGAAGGAAGATGAAGGCTATTACAAGTTCTTTACCTACCTGAATTTATTCATTTTTGCCATGCTGATTCTCATTCTGGGAAGCAACTACTTCATGTTGTTCTTCGGTTGGGAAGGCGTGGGAATCTGCTCTTATTTATTGATCGGATTTCACTACAGCGATGCAGAGAAAGGCATGCTCAATGGGATTGCGGCGAGAAAGGCGTTCATCATGAACCGGATTGGTGACCTGGGGTTGTTGATTGCTTTGTTTTTGATGTTGATGCAATTTGGAACGCTGGAATATAAGGAAGTTGGAAACGCAATCCTCGCTGGAGACCTTCCATCAGCATGGATGCTTTTTGGAATTACTGTGTGCCTTTTCATTGGCGCAACGGGGAAATCTGCTCAGATACCGCTATTTACTTGGTTGCCAGATGCAATGGCTGGACCAACCCCTGTTTCAGCATTGATCCACGCTGCAACGATGGTAACGGCAGGTATTTTTCTGGTAGTTCGGTCAAACTTCTTATTTGAGAACGCTCCGCATACTCAAGAAATCATCTTGTATATAGGCTATTGGCTGCGTTCATGGCCATGCGTCAGAATGACATCAAAAAAGTGCTGGCGTATTCTACCGTTTCTCAGCTTGGATTTATTTTCGTTTCTCTTGGAATGGGAGGGTATGTAGCGGCAATGTTCCACGTTACGACGCACGCATTTTTCAAAGCATTGTTGTTCCTTGGTTCAGGAAGCGTCATCCATGCGATGCATCACGAACAGGATATCCGTAAAATGGGTGGATTGAAAAAATACATTCCAATTACGCATATCACTTTTTTAATCGGTACCTGTGCTATTGCTGGATTGCCATTGCTTTCCGGATTCTTTTCTAAGGATGAGATTCTTGCACACGCTTTACATCATAATGTGGTGATCTACGTGATTATGGCCATCAGTGCTTTGCTCACGGCGATCTACATGTTTCGTCTGTATTTTGTGGTTTTCCACGGTGAATTCCGAGGTGATGACCATACCAAACATCATTTACATGAATCTCCTTTGAACATGACCATCCCTTTAATCGTACTTGCCGTCCTTTCTGTAGTCGGTGGTTTACTGAATATGCCGTCTCTTTTTGGTGGAAACCATTGGCTGACTGAATATTTGAAACCCACATTAGGAAACAAGGTTGCTGAAGTTCATTTGTCCGATGGACAAACGATGATGCTGATGGGAGTAGCTTCAGTTTTGGCACTGGGTGCACTCTTCTTTGCATTCGTAAAATTCGTTAAGAACAGCAGTGTTCCGGAGACGGATGAACAACTTTCCGGTTGGGCTAAGTTATCAGCCAATAAGTTGTATGTAGATGAATTGTATGATTTCCTATTCGTTAAACCAGTTGAATGGGTATCTGAAGCTCTTCATAGGTTTGTAGAACTTTTAGCTCTCAACAAGCTCGTGGAGGGAATTGCACACGTGATTGATTATACAGGCGTAGTCGCAAGAAAATGGCAAACCGGCGTGGTGTCATCCTATCTGTTTTGGATGGTGTCAGGTATCATTGGTTTAATGGTGTATTACATAGTAAAGTTTTAAGTTTTGGATCTGTATCTTATACCTTTCGCATTTGTTCTATTGTCAGTACTGGCGCCATCTAATCTGGTGCGTTACGTCGGGCTGATTGGTGCGCTCGCGGCAACTGTATCCACGTTGGTGCATGCTGTGAATTATTTTCCCGGTTCTACTGTTATTTTATTTGAACCAGGTGCGGTAACTTCATATGGGCTTACCTTTAAAATGGGTTATGATGGGATTGGACTGCTCATGGTTCTTCTTGTCAATGTCGTGACTTCACTTATACTGCTTTCTAATTTAAACAGAGAGGTGGCCTCAAGTAAAGCATTCAATGCGATGACCTTGCTTATGCAATTTGGTTTGGTTGGCGTGTTCACGGCATTTGACGGAATCATGTTTTATGTTTTTTGGGAGCTCACGCTGATTCCGATTTTCCTAATTTCATATTGGTACGGAGGACCAGATAGAAAACCTGCTTTACTCAAATTCTTTATTTACACGTTCGTTGGCTCTCTGGCAATGCTTCTAAGCTTAATCGCACTTGGCACGTATGTGGATAATTATTCTTATGAAAGCTTGGTAGCTATACAGTTGTCAACGAAAACAGCGTTCTGGATTATGTCAGGGTTTTTTCTTGCTTTTGCCATCAAGATTCCCCTGGTCCCCTTCCATACCTGGCAGCCAAATACGTATACGCAAGCACCAATGGCAGGAACCATGTTGCTCTCTGCGCTGATGTTGAAAATGGCGTTGTATGGGATGATTCGATGGATGATTCCTCTTGCTCCGGAGGCGCTCAATGATTTCAAATGCATCATAATTACTCTTGGTGTTACAGGGGTAGTTTATGCTGCTCTCATTGCCATTAAACAATCGGACATTAAACGATTGTTTGCATTCGCGTCTATCAGTCACGTTGGACTGATCGCTGCAGGAATTATTCTTTTTAACGAAGAAGTTCTTGGAGCTTCTCTCATTCAAATTGTCAACCACAGTTTGGTAGCTCTTGGTCTTTTTCTGGCTGCAGGCATACTCGAGGACAGATTGGGAACCCGTGAATTGAGTGAAATGGGAGGTATTGCGAAACTGGCGCCTCGCTTTGCATTCTGGTTTGCAGTAATTTTTATAGGTGAATTTCTACTTTTGAAGGGATTGTACGGGTATCACTGGCTGGTAGGATTGATTGCAGGTACAACGCTTGTTTTTGGAGCGGTCTATACCTTTAGAGCATATCAGTTGAGTATGTATGGAGCTCCCAAACTTGATGCGTTCAGTGACTTACAATGGAATGAGATCGCTGTATTTTTGATTGTGTCGGTACTCATTGTTTTAATCGGGATATTTCCTCAATGCCTTCTGAATTTTGTTGGTCCAAGTTTGGATATGGTCATTCAATCTGTTCAACCTGTTAAACCTTTTTAATTACACCTTATGGATGCATTAATAGTCGTTTTTGTTACAGGTTTGATCGCTATGTTCATTGCTATGGCAAAGAAGCCTGTGCTTGTGTTGACTACCGCTGTTGTAGGTCTCCTTGGGGCTATTGCGTTGTTGGCCATGCAGATACAAAATCCGTATAACCTTATTAATTATGAGGGATTGAGTTTTGATGGAATTGCCATCATGTATTCCATTCTGACGCTTGTCTTTGGTTTGCTGATTATACTGGGTGGATACGCATATTTCAGCCGAGAAACAGAGCATACAGGAGAATACATCTCATTAATTCTCTTTTCATTGGTTGGTTCGATGTGTATGATTGGGTTTACGGACATGTTCCTGTTTTTCCTTGGACTAGAGATTTTGTCAATCCCTGTTTACGTACTGGCCGGATCACAAAAGAAGAACCTTTTCTCCACGGAGGCTTCCTTAAAGTACTTTTTTACAGGTTCTTTCGCTACAGGAATACTTCTGTTCGGGATTGCATGGATCTATGGAGCAACCGGGAGCTTTAGTATTTCAGAAATTTCCAATGCCATAGGTGAAGGCCGCGCATCGGGTACGATGTTGGGTGTGGGAATCCTGTTGCTCATGGCTAGTTTTCTCTTTAAGATTGGTGGAGCACCGTTTCATTTTTGGAGTCCGGATGTGTATTCGGGAAGTCCGAATATTGTGACCGGTTACATGGCTGCTGTGGTAAAGTTGTCAGGTTTGATCGCTTTCATGAAACTGTTTACGTTTGTGTTCAGAGATGCTTCTGATGTGTGGGTAAGTGCCTTGTATGTTCTGGCAATTCTAACCATGTTTGTTGGAAACTTGTCGGCCATCAGACAGGTAAAGTTCAAGAGAATTTTAGCGTATTCCAGTATTGCCAATGCAGGATATGCCTTGTTGGTCATTCTTCCCTCCAGCAATGACTTGTTTGCTAGTCTAAATGCCCTGCAGTTTCTGTGGTTTTATATTCTGGGATATGGCTTATCGGTGATCATGTTGATTGTCATCTCGCTTACGGTAGAAAATGAGTCGGATGACTTGGAAGCATATCGTGGAGCAGGTAAAAAGAATCCATGGATTGGTTTCTTTCTTGCTGTTGGTTTACTTTCACTCGCAGGTATTCCACCGCTCGCAGGATTCTTCGGGAAATACATGGTCTTTTCACATGCCTACAAAATGTATCCTGAGCTTGTGATTGTGGCGGTTATCAATTCTGGAATCGGTATTTACTATTACCTTAAGATCTTTATGACGTTTATGGCTTCGGATCATTCGGAAGAAACGGAAAAACCGAAACCTTGTGTGTTACAGTACATCGTTTTGGCGATTTGTGCCATCGGTTTGCTTGTAGGGCCGTTTGTGTTGATGTGATGTTTTCTTCAATAGCTCATTCCAAAATGCCAGAGCGGAATGCTATTTTGATACCCGAATAAGATGTCATCTTTCACTAAGTATGCATTCGATAGCCCTGCAATTTGTTTTTTCGTTTTGCTTTTTCCTCCTACCTCAAAAATGGCATTTTCAATCTGAAAATCGGCGTGTTCGTGGCTAAAAATCGAATGGTCTAATTTCATTTGATTCAGGAAAAATGTTTCTCGAACATTCCCGATATCCGTTGCCTGTGAACCGATAGCATACATCAGATTAGGATTGTCAAGATAGATCTTTTCTGTTTTTCCCATTGCTCGTATTCCTTGGGACTTGTCTCTAAGTTGCATTATGATGCCTGCTCTCTCAAAATAATGCAGGAATTCCACGATTTGATTTCGATGCACATCAACTAGTTCAGCTATTTTGGTTGCATTGGGTTTGAATGGAACACTCTTAGCGATGATGGAAAGTAATTGTTTCATTTTTATGGCTGTTCCAACATTCATTTTAGCATACATGGGAATATCTGTCTCGATAGTCATATTCAAAATATTGTTCAATCGTATCTCATAGTCTGGTTCATTGAAAAAAGGATAATACCCATGTTTGAGGTAATTTTTAAAATGCATGAGTGGAAATTCAATGCCGTTTAGCTCAACTGAATTGTTGACTATCTGTTCGAGCGAATAGGGTTGAATAGATGTATGATGAATCAGATTCAAATATTCGCGGAATGAGAAGCCTTTGAGGGTATAACGAATAACACGTCTACTAAGATCGTCCGTTCCTTTGTACAGATCGAGAATGGATGAACCGGTAATAATGATTTTTAGATGTGGAATGTTGTCATACATCATTTTGATCTCCTTAGACCAATTGGAATATTTGTGAATTTCATCGATGAATAGATATTCTCCACCGTTCATGCGGAATTGAGTAGCAAGGTCGAATAAGGTATTGGATGAAAAATAAAAGTCGTCAGCACTTACATACAAGGATTTTTGAATCGAGCAGTTTAATTTTATGTGTTGCAATAAGAGTGTTGTTTTTCCCACACCACGCGCTCCAAGGATGGCGATGACCCTGTTTTCCCAATTTATTTTCGGATGTAAATACCTTACGAGACGTGTATCGGTTTTCTCAATCAGTGCTCGAAATTGAGCGATTAATCGTTCCATGTTCATCAATTTGGAACAAATATATAAAAACGCTAAAAAAAAGTAGCGAATAATTAATTAAAGAATAAAAAAAAGTAGCGAAAAGTGTATTAATGGTAAAAATAAATTGGCAAAATCAATTAATAACTCCCAATTGGTTAAGATTTAAATTCTAACGTTTGTAATGTTGTCCCAACTTTTGGTTACAATTCTATTTTTTACAGCAGGATTGTATCTCCCAAAAGGGATGGTTAATTTTCAAACTTTAATAAATCGAAGGATACTCGAATGGATCTACCTCGTGCATGATGGCATATGCTTTTTCCACGATGTCGTCAATGCTTGGTTTCGAGAAGTAATCTCCATCCGAACCATAGGCCGGTCGGTGATCTTTCGCGCTTAAGGTTTGTGGTGCAGAATCCAGGTGATAGTAGCCTTTTTGTTCTACCAAAATTTTATCTAGCATATATCCTGTCGCGCCACTGCTCACGTCTTCGTCGATGATCAATAGACGGTTGGTCTTCTCCAATGATTTAGCGATCACATGATGGATATCAAATGGCAAGAGCGTTTGGACATCGATCAGCTCTACATCAATGCCCATTTCTGCGAGTTGCTTGCAGGCTACCTCACACAAGTTAAATGTAGAACCATAAGAAACCAGTGTCAGGTCTGTGCCTTGACGCACAATTTCAGGAACTCCGAGCGCTTCTTTGAATTCGCCGATATTTGTCGGCATCGGTTCTTTGGTACGGTAACCGTTCAAAGGTTCAATCACCAATGCCGGTTCGTCTGCTTCCATCAATAAATTATAAAAACCGGCTGCTTTGGTCATGTTTCGTGGCACACACACATGCATTCCGCGAATGGAATTCACGATCATTCCCATAGGTGAACCGGAATGCCAGATACCTTCTAGTCGGTGACCGCGTGTACTAATGATCAACGGTGCTTTTTGACCTCCTTTGGTTCGGTATTGAACGGTTGAAAGATCATCAGACATTACTTGAATTGCATACAGTAGGTAATCCAGATACTGGATCTCTGCGATTGGACGCAAGCCACGCATGGCCATACCAATTCCCTGACCTATAATCGTACATTCCCGGATTCCTGTGTCGGAAACACGCAAATCACCAAAGGTTTCCTGCATGCCTTCCAGTGTTTGATTCACTCCGCCAATTTTTCCTGCGTCTTCGCCAAAGACAAGTGCCTCGGGGTACTTGTCAAGAATTTTTTTGTAGTTGTCACGCAGAATAATTCTACCATCTTCTTGTCGATTGGATCCGTCATATTCAGGCGCAACTGCTCTGATTTTCAAAGCAGCATGTTTTGAGTCAGAGTGCAATAGGGAGCTGTATCTGTCATGATTTTTTTGTTGAACAGATTGTATCCAATGTGATAGAGCAGCTTTTGATGCAGTCGTTTCTTCCCGTAACATTCTGAGAACTTTTCTTGCTGCACTCATCACATCTTTGCGAATAGGTTCAAACGTGTTTTCAAGAGCCTCGGCCTCCTTCAGGATAAATACACCGTTCGGACTTTCTTCAGCAGCTTTTTTAATGAGTGCAATCGCCTCTTTCAATTCTTGTTTAATATCATCGCTGAAGGCCTTCCATGCTTTGGACTTAGATTCCCTCACATGTTCTTTGGCTTCCTTCTGAATCTGGTCCAGTTCCTCTGAGCTGGCAAGTTGTTGATCGCCTGCGTTGAATGATAAAATCCACTCTTTGAACTTCTGTATACAATCGAAATCATTTTCCCATTGCAGACGTTCCGGTGATTTATAGCGTTCGTGTGAACCTGACGTACTGTGTCCTTGAGGTTGATTGACTTCTTTGACATGTACTAAAACCGGAACATGTTCTTCCCGTGCAAGCTTGACCGCTTTCTCATACGTTTCACACAAATGCGCATAGTCCCACCCTTTAGTTACAAAGATTTCATAGCCGGACTTATCTTTCGTACGTTGCATTCCTGCGAGCGCTTCAGAGATACTTCCTTTGGTTGTTTGAAATTCTCTTGGAACAGAGATTCCGTAGCCATCATCCCAAACGGACATGACCATGGGAACTTGCAAAACTCCGGCAGCGTTTATGGTCTCCCAAAATGGTCCTTCTGAGGTGGAAGCATCGCCGATCGTTCCGAAAGCTACTTCATTGCCTTTATTGCTGAATTTTTTAAATCGCTCAATTTCCTGAAGCGTGGCATTGTTTCTATAAATTTTTGATGCTTGTGCCAGTCCCAACAAACGTGGCATCTGACCTGCCGTGGGAGAAATGTCGGATGAGCTGTTCTTTTGTTTCATCAGGTCGATCCATTCACCGTCTTTATCCAAATTTCTAGTTGAATAGTGGCCACCCATCTGTCGTCCTGCCGATTGAGGTTCAATATCGACGTCAGTGTGTGCATACAGGCCAGCGAAATACTGCTCGATATTCAATTGTCCTATGGCCAGCATGATCGTCTGGTCTCTGTAATACCCTGAACGGAAGTCGCCATCTCTGAATTGCTTGGCTAAAGCGATTTGAGCCAATTCTTTTCCATCGCCGAAAATTCCAAACTTAGCTTTACCGGTTAGGACTTCTTTTCTTCCAAGAAGCGATGCTTCACGGGAAATGTTTGCCAGTCGAAAATCTTGCAATACGGTATTTCTGAATGTATCAAAATCCAGTGATTCAGATGTTTCTGCAACAGATGCTTTTGCCATAGAAAGGTTTTAGTAGTTCAAATTTAATCAAATTGGAGGTACACGGATGATTTCGCAAGGGAATCCTTATTTTTGTTTTGTGCGATTAAAAGAGGTTTACAAAAAGTATTTTCCGTATTTCGTGGATGTTTGGCAGTACCTTGTGATCATCCTTATTTTTATCGTCGCCTCTATTTTTATATTATGACCCCACGTTGGTCCTTTGGTTTTCGTTTTGAGTGTATGGTGAAATTAATTACAACGTTTATCTTTCTAATGGTTTTATCACCACGCATTTTGGGGCAGAATATTTCCCAGCTTGCCCGTGTAGATTATCAGGACTTACATCAGGCAAACCTCAATGATGTTTGGGGATATGTAGATGAAACCGGCAAGGAATACGCCATTGTCGGCACTTCTAAAGGAACGTCGGTACTGGATATTTCTAATCCTTCAGCTCCGGTTGAAGTCTTTTGGGTGGCAGGTTCGCAGTCCATTTGGAGAGATCCATGTGTTTATGGCGATTACGCCTACATCACGACCGAAGCAGAAGACGGAATGACGATAATTGATCTATCACCGTTGCCTGGATCTACCGAATTGCAATCCTATATTTATACAGGTACTACACCTTCTTTGCTTTCTGCGCACACGTGTTTCGTGGATGAAAATGGATACGCCTACCTTTTTGGTTCTAACATCGGGAATGGTGGGGTGCGCATTTTGGATGTACAGACAAATCCAACTGCTCCAGTTGAGGTGGGTAGTTTTGATACATGGTATGTTCACGATGGATTTGTGAGAAATGACACGATGTTCCTCGCACACATCAATGATGGTTTTGTGAGTCTCGTTGATGTTACTGACAAGACGACCCCACAGCTTTTAGGGACGCAAACAACGCCAAATAATTTTTCTCACAATGCATGGCCATCTGCTGATGGACAAGTTGTTTACACTACAGATGAAGTATCTGGTGCGTACGTGACCTCTTAGGACATTAGCGACCCGCAGAATATGGTGGAATTGGATCGCTTTGCCAACTCTCCCGGCAGTGGGGTGCCACCGCATAACACGCATGTGTTAGGGGATTACCTTATCACCAGTTATTATTCGGATGGAGTGGTGATCAATGATATTACCTATCCCGACAACATTATTCGGGTTGGGCAATTCGATACCTATCCTGGTCAAACTGCCGGATTTGATGGATGCTGGGGAGTGTATCCTTTTTTTCCGTCAGGAAATATAGTAGCAAGCGACATTACCGAAGGATTGTTTGTCCTCGGAGTGAACTACCAAAAGGCTTCTTATCTCGAGGGATTAATCACTGATGCAGTTACTGGCTTGCCTATTGCATCTGCTGATATTCAGATTTCCACAGATCAGCACATAGAAAGCTCCAGAATTGATGGGACGTATAAAACAGGTGTTCTTGGAACCGGGACGTTTGAGGTCCTGTATTCCAAAGTCGGATATTATCCGCTGACAGTATCAGTTACTTTATCCCAGGGTTCAATTGCAGTGAGTAATGTTCAGATGGTTCCGATACCACCCTATCAATTGACAGTGAATGTATTGGAAGAGGGAACATTGCTGCCAATACTGGATGCTCAAATACTTCTTCAGGCGTACCTTATAGAGCACAACGGTCTTACAAATGGTTTAGGCCAAGAAACGCTTACCTTGTATTACCAAGAGATTTATGGGGTGACTGTTGCGAAATGGGGCTATTTTCCATCTTGCTTCGAACAATTTATTGATAACACTACGAATACATTGAATATCTATTTGCAGAAAGGATACCACGATGAATTTTCTTTCGATCTGGGCTGGCAGATTTCAGGTACCGCCACCTCCGGTCACTGGGAGCGGGGTGTTCCAAATCCTACTCCGGGAGGAGCTGC
>JAJTDX010000166.1 GCA_021298235.1 Cryomorphaceae bacterium
AGTCCATTGCGTCGTATCGGTAGTCCGTATTCAAATCATGAGAGAACTCGTACATCGATTCATCGTATGCCGTCTCACACCACTCTGATACGTTTCCTGCCATACAGTAAAGTCCCCATCCGTTCGGGTTGTATGAATAAATTTTAACAGTATGGAAACCTCCATCTTCAAAGTATCTTCCGCGCATCGGCTTGAAGTTACCAAGGAAACAACCTGCTTCGTTACGGATGTAAGGGCCACCCCATGGGTACTGTGACATTTCGAGATCACCACGGGAAGCTCTTTCCCATTCGGCTTCAGTTGGTAGACGGAAATCGTTCACAAACAAGTCACCCATACCGATCAGCCATTCATTGAGAAGCTGTGTTCTCCATACTGAGAATGCTTTCGCCTGAACCCATGTTACACCAACAACCGGATAGTTATCATATGCCGGGTGCCAGAAATACATGTTTGTCATCGGGTCGTGGAAAGAGTACGTAAAGTCTCTAACCCAACAAAGCGTGTCCGGATATATATTGATAATTTCATCTATAATGAATCGCTGACGGTTCTCATGTCCTCTGATAGCGTTATTCTGTCCCTTCTTGTTGAAATACCCCATATCCTTGTCCTGACCTTGCGGCTCTTCAGTAAATGGATGCGGTGGCGTCGATAATTCGCGGTGTTCATCTACAAGCTTATTGCCTTCCTTGTCATATCCGTTAGGAGTAACATTGATACGGCCTCTTTTCGCAGCTTCTCTGTAATCGATCCAAAAATAACGGTACATGAACTTACGGACATCCCACTCTCTTCTTTTGTAGTATCTCTCCGGTTGCGGATAATACATGTCCGCAAGTACAGGAACAACCTCCGGATCAGAATAATCCAATCTTCTGTCCCAATCCAAA
Organism: Cryomorphaceae bacterium; assembly: GCA_021298235.1. The sequence goes on from JAJTDX010000166.1 coordinate 894, forward strand.
TTGAAAACAGAACGATTCAATTGACGATCAGAAGGATCATAGTCCACGTATTCAAGAGCTCCCTCATCGAAGTACATGTCTTCATAATTGATGAAACGCTGTGCCGCTTCATCATCTTCCAATCCGAAATAGATCTTTTCTCTGGCGATTGAGTCGCGCACCCATTCTACGAACTGACGGTACTCGTTGTTCGAGATCTCAGTCTGATCCATATAGAATGCCTGTACAGATACGGCTCTCGCTCGCGTTTGATGCAAGAAAGGAACATCCATATCATTTTCTCCCATCTGGTAGCCCCCTGAAGGAATGTATACCATTCCCAGAGGAACCTCCGGATTATAGATCGGTCTTCCCATCGCTCCTGTAAGGTGCCCTGTTCTTGTACTACAAGAAGCCAGCACGGCACCTATGAAACCAATTAACAAAAGTTTTTTCATTCTACCTCTTTTTTATCTAATTCCGGATATCAAATTAACACTCTACAGGATCTTCAATTCTTCGACATAACGGAACTTGCCCAAAAATGGTTACAAAGATTTACATTTTTTTTTAAACTACAACCATCTAGGGTGATTAGATTTTGTAATCGGTGGTGGTGGCAAGAAATAACAGTATTTCAACATTATTTCATGCGAACCTCTCGATACACTCGAAAGCTTGTGTGTATTGATATCATATGAGTATCCAACAGTCATGTTTCGAACAGGCATCCAACCCAACATGATCGCGACTGCATCAGCCGTCCTGTAGGTCAAGCCTCCGTAGGCCATATTTCTCCACAAGTAGCGAGCGTTAATGTCCAGCGACATTTTTATCATATCCGTTCTAAGTAAACCCTGAACGTCAATATCTCCTGAAAGAACATTTCTAAATGTCTTTCCCCCCATGATGTAGTAGTGTCTTGCTGTATTGAAATTATACGTATTTGCGCCACTCGTGGTAGACAACACAGATTCGGAGAGATGCGTGGATGAAATTCCAGCATAATAGTCACTTGTTCCCTTCCAGTATAATCCAAAATTAAGATCCAGGTTTGTTGCGCCAAAACCCGTAGGCAGTGCATTATCTATCGGTGTTTCAGGAGCCACCCAAACAGGACTGTTACTCATGTTAATAATACCTAAACCCAGCCCAATACCCAAGGTGCCAGCTCCAGCGATCTGTAACGGATATGAATAGCTCAACAAGGCATTGTTGGTACGATTGAATCCGATTGCATCATGGAAGAAGGAAATACCGATACCACCCGGGAAAAAGCGGTTCATATTTGCTTCAAGATTCAACACTGCTGAGTTCGGTGCACCATTTACCTTGTCCCATTGATTGCGATAAATCGTGGATCCGCAAATCCCGTCATCAATACCTGTTTCACCCGGATTCAATGTCATTTTATTGAACATGAAGTGCGTAAGGGCTGCATCCTGCTGTGCATAGTTTTTGCTGATAAACAGCGAAAACAACGTGGAAAGCAGAATAATCTTTTTGTTCATAAGCTTCTTTTTCACATGCATTTAATCTATCGGAAAGATCGGTTAGTATCTCCCCAATTGGCGACTAAAATAAATATTTTTCTTTACAAATGAAATTTTTTTCTTCAGATCGAACTAAAGAAATCAGCAATTGTTTGTAAATGCTTAATAATGTGGAAATCTAGCCCAGCGATCGCGCTTTAACCAAGTTTTTGATAGGTTTTCCACCAAAGATCAGGGATTTCGTTCTTCATTGCCCGCTCATAATCCTCCATATTGCACGGAACGATGTGGTGACGTTCATACTTAATTCCTTTTTGTGGCGGATAGGGAACTTCCATCCACCACCTCTCAGACTTGTTACTCTTGTAAAACACAAGCTCTTCTTTAAAATCGTCTAGATGCACTGAAAACCTTAAATAGTCCTTTTTACTTCCAACCGGAAAATCTCCCTTTCTTTGAGAGACACCATCTATGAAATACCAAATCATTTGACCGATCAGCGCTGACACGCTACCCTTTTCCTTTTCGGGAAAATAATCAAAGATCCCCAGCGTGGTCAATTTATCACTGATACCTGCGTATTTTGTTATCTGACAGATCTGATCTGCATAAAACCCGTTTGGCGACAGATACTCGGGTTCGCGCAACTCTGATGCGCGTATGCTTTTCACATCAATACTCAGTATGTCTGAATTGCGCAGATGCGCTCAAGAAGCAAATGACTCAGGAATCCTTCGGAGTGAGGCTCATCTTCCGGACTCCCAAGATCCAATTGATGATCCACTGAACACAGGTTGACCAACTGCTCAAGCCCCTCATAGCCTTTGTACAAGGCCAGTGTAAGGTCCTGACTGCCTCCTATAACAACCGGAATTATTTTTTGCTTCACTAGCTCACCAACGACCTGTGCAACTGCAAAATAAGTGTCCTTTAAGTCTTTTCCGGGCAGAATATTTCCCAAATCATACAAAGGCATTTTCCAGTCAATACCGCTATTGAGTTCATACAACGATTCTCTGAAATGTTCTGTACGAATCATTGAACCATTTTGATCTTTACTCCCTCTGAATTCAGGAACATAAAACAGTGCTATTCCAGAACCTTTTTCAATTTCGGGAAACTGGTCATTCTGAAATTTGCGGATTTGCGCACCGATTTTCTGATCGTTATAAACGGTGTCGAGATCAATTTGGGCAAAGTATATGGAGATATCCTTCATGAAAAGAATTTTCTCAAAACTAACCGGTTTGAGTACTCGTAAACTCTGAGCAGCAGAAAGTATTGAAAAAGGGAATGTTTAAAACAGTTAAGGCTGTTATTTCTTTCTCACAACTTTCTTTTTACCTTTTGATTGGCCGTCGGCAATTTCGAGACATTCCGGAAGCGTCAAATTTCCTGCCTCGACTCCTTTCGGCAGCTTAAAGTTATCTTTACCGATCTTCAAGTATGCACCGTAACGACCATTCAATAATTGCACATCAGGTCTTTCAGAAAACGTTTTGATTGTTTTATTTGCATCCGCATCCCTTTTCCCTAAAACAAGCTCTATTGCCTTTTCCAGTGAAACAGACATCGGATCCTCTTCCTTGGGTAAGGATACAAAGGCCTTACCATGCTGAATATACGGCCCAAATCTTCCGACGTTCGCTTTGATCACGTCTCCTTCGAATTCGCCCAACGTTCTTGGCAGTTTGAAAAGCTCCAACGCCTCATTGAGAGTAATGTGGTTAATCGATTGGTCTTTATGCAGACTGGCAAATTGTGGTTTTTCGCCATCCGTTTGTTCATCACCGACCTGGATCATCGGCCCAAACCTGCCAATGCGGGCGATCACCTTTTTACCGGAGACGGGATGAACTCCCAACTCTCTTTCCCCTGTAGCTCGTTCCGAGTTTTCAAGAGTATCCTCCACATTCTTATGAAAAGGGTCATAGAACTTATGGATCATTTCCGTCCATTGGATCAGCCCTTTTGCGATCTCATCGAATTCCTGCTCAACTTTGGCAGTGAAATGGTAATCCATGATGCGTTCAAAATGCTCACTCATGAAATCATTGACCAGTATTCCGATATCTGTCGGAGAAAGTTTATTCTTTTCCT
>JAJTDX010000167.1 GCA_021298235.1 Cryomorphaceae bacterium
ATGAAGTTGAATGAGATAAAAAAGCTTACAGGCGGATAATTTTTTCAGAAAAAATTCGAAAAAACTTTGTTGCAATTTTAGAAATACTTTTTACATTTGTCGCCCGTTGCAAAGCGATGTAACGTTGAATTGAATAAGCGAGAGTAGCTCAGTTGGTAGAGCACGACCTTGCCAAGGTCGGGGTCGCGGGTTCGAATCCCGTCTCTCGCTCCAAACAGATTGGGAGCACTTGTGCTCCTTTTTTGTTCCGAAACAGGATGCTCGGATGGTGGAATCGGTAGACACGCCGGACTTAAAATCCTGTGGGCATTTGCCCGTGCGGGTTCAAGTCCCGCTCCGAGTACTAAAACCAGAGTGAGTGTGAGCGCGAGAGCGGTAACACGGACTCTGGTTTTTTTCTTCGCTCTCACGCTCCAACTCGCACTTCCAATTCACAATCAAATTTTTTTTGTTCCTGTTTTAATTCTCGAGTTGCTTTAGTTTTTCATTGGCGCATCCAAATACAGCCATCAGTGTACCAATCATCAAAGAAAGCCCTCTTCAGTGTGTTTTGAGCATATTTTGACCGGACTCCCAACCCTTCACCGTTAAGATTCGTTACACGGAAAATACATTTTTTGTATTTGATGAAAAGTTTCCTATTTTTACGCACAAATTTTAAAGATCTATTATGAAAAAGTTTTACATCAGCTTACTTGGATTGTTGGCAGTTGGAACTGTTTCTGCACAGGTGACTAGCGTGTCTCCTGCTAAGAAGCATGCCACGATCTCTGAGAAGGTTAAGCCTTCTGCTAATCTCGTTGAAAAGGGTGCTACTCTTTGGTCCAACGACTTCACGAATGCTTCTGACTGGACATTCCAGAACACCTCAACAGATGGTAATGGGAACCCTGCCTCTGTGGATTGGGTAATCACTGCCGATGCAAGTGCTAGTCCTTCAGGTGCTTTCGTTCCATTTGGTTTTACAAACATTGGAAATTATGCGTTGATCGATTCTGATACAGAAGGTCAGGGAGCATCTCAAAATGCAGACATCACAACAGCCTTGCCAGCAACAAACGGTGGGAATCCGTTCCCTGCAAACGTAAGTTTGGTGTTCGAGCAGGCGTACAGAACATACCTTGATATACGTGAAGTACACATTTCTACAAATGGTACAACCTGGACTCCTTTTGTAGTTACTGACGGTACAGAAAACACAGGTGTGAACACTGCAAATCCTGATCTTTATTCTGTAAACATTTCTTCTGTTGCTGCGGGACAGACACAGGTTTGGGTTCGTTTCCACTATGAAGCTACTTGGGGATGGTTCTGGGCAGTTGATAACGTGAAGATCGTGGAAACAGACGATTACGATCTGAAGATGCAGGATGTATACTGGGGTTCAGTTGGTGCATGGGGTACTTACCTTCCATACTACCAGATCCCTACAACTCAGGTAACTGACATCGAGTTTGGTGGAATCATCAAGAACAATGGAGCAGTTGCTCAATCTGACATTAAGTTCAATGCGACAACTACAGGTTATACAGGGATGTCTGCTACAGCGCCTTTGCAGCCAGCTGAACTTGACACTTTCTGGACAACTACACCATTCGCTCCTGCAGCAACGGTTGCAGCGCATTCAGTTAACTTCTCTGCATCTTCAACAGCAACAGAGGCTTACCCGGTAGGTAATACACTTCCTGCGACAACTATCAACGTGACGAATTACACGTATGCACGTGACAAAGGAACTGCAGCGGGTGGTACGTACAACGCAGGTGAAGGTTTCGAAGTTGGAAACATCTACGATATGTATGCGAATGCTACTTTGAAAGGTGTTGATGTACAAATCTCTACAAGTGCAGTTGCTGGTGCTGAGATCTACGCTACATTGTATTCAATCGATCCTGCAACTGGTGATTTCATCTACATGGAGGCTTCTGCGCCATATGTATTGACTTCAGGAAACCTTGGTCAGTTGATCACGTTGCCACTTCAGAGTGCACAAGCGTTGAATGCCGGTGAGCCTTATTTGATCGTTGTTGGTTCTTACGGAGACGGTGGATTAACAAATGACCTTGTAGTTGCAACAGCAGGTACATCTGAAGCTCAGACAACATTCTACTACGATATGACTGATGCTACATGGTACTACACAACTTCAACTCCAATGGTTCGAATGAACTTCAACCCGGTTGTAGGTGTCAACGAAGTAGAAAATACGTATGCATTGTCTGTTTACCCTAACCCGGCTAACACAAATGCAACTGTTTCTTTCTCATTGAACAATGAGGCAGCAGTTAGTATCAATGTAACAGACCTTTCCGGTAAGGTTGTTTACATGAACACATTGGGTACAGTTAACGGTACTCAGTCTGTAAACGTAACTACGGATGCTTTGAAAAGCGGCGTATATATGGTTAACGTAACTGTTGACGGTAACGTTTCAACTCAGAAATTGGTTATCAGAAAGTAATTTTCTGAACACATACTATTCGGAAGGGGTCGGTTTTTGCCGACCCTTTTTTTATGCTTCAACCGAAGATTGATTACCTTTGTCCCCTAATTCTAAATCAACTGTATGAAGGCATATGTATTCCCCGGTCAGGGAGCACAATTCTCCGGAATGGGTAAAGACCTCTACGAGCGATCTGAGAAGGCGAAGGAAATGTTCCATCAAGCCAATGAGATCCTGGGCTTTGATATTATGAAGATCATGTTCGAAGGAACGGATGAAGAGTTAAAGCAAACGAAGGTGACGCAACCTGCTATTTTTCTTCATTCTACGATCCTGGCAGCATGCTTGGGTGATTCTTTCCAACCCGATATGGTTGCAGGGCATTCTTTAGGTGAATTCTCGGCGCTTGTTGCAAACAGAACACTCCGCTTTGAAGACGGCTTGAAGTTGGTCTATCAGCGTGCATTGGCGATGCAGAAAGCTTGTGAAATGGAACCGTCGACAATGGCAGCGATTCTCGGACTGGAAGACAATGTCGTGGAGGAGGTTTGTGCCGGAATAGAAGGAGTGGTTGTTGCTGCAAATTATAACTGTCCCGGGCAGTTGGTTGGAGGAGCTTTTCATTCACCATTGATGGAACCGGCTCGCGAAGAATTGGCAAAAGCAATCGAATCTACTTCGTTCGCTGTTCCGATCTGCCCGGTTTATCAGAATGTGACTGCATGTGCAGTATCTGATCCCTCGGAGATCAAGAAGAATCTTGTTTCTCAGTTAACGGCGCCTGTTCGTTGGACCCAGACGATGAATCAGATGATCGCAGATGGAGCGGCAGAGGTTGTCGAGGTTGGTCCGGGAAAGGTTTTACAGGGATTATTTAAAAAAGTTGATCGCGCCTTCCCATGTTCGAGTGCAGAAATTTGAACTGAATTTAAACGATAGTATAGGTCCTCAATTTTTTGAGGACTTTTTTTATGGAAAATAATTCAACCGGGCATCCCAAGAGAAACTTTAAAACAGGAAGTCATGAAAAAGTGGATGTTATTCGGATGTTTAATCATCAGTAAGTTGTCTTTTGGACAGGAAGCGTTAGGAGAGATCGTTGGAACAGTAATCGATCATCAGTCAAATGATACATTGATCGGAGCGCAGGTTTTTGTCATTGATCAGGACAGGAAATATCAAGCGGTAACAGGATTGGACGGACGCTTTCGCATCACTGCCATCCCTGCAGGTGAATATTCGCTGAATGTAAAATATGTCGTTGACACGATGCCTGGGATATTTGTGAAGGTCCCTATGGATGGAATTTACAACACCGGAACCATCCGATTCATCAAGGCGAAGGAGCTGACAGGTGTGATCGTTACAGCAAAGGATCGCATCAGACTTGAATATGGTTCCTTACCTATCAAGGAGCTCACTCCGGAGGAGATCGAAAAAAGTCCTGCGAAATTCAGTGTCGCAAATTTGGCGACAACAATGTCCTCTGAAGTGAAGATGGATGAAGACGGTGAGTTGATGTTCCGTGGTGCAAGAAAAGGCGACATGATCTATCTCCTGGACGGCGTAAAAAGCAATCAGATCAGTAATGTTCCGAGCGCTTCAATTGGCCGTATGATGGTCTACACAGGTGGGCTTCCCGCAAAATACGGTGATACACTGGGAGGAGCAGTGGTTGTTGAGACCTTGAGTTATTTCGATCTTTACAGAGCTTGGGAAAGGGCAGAAATGAAAAAGAAAAAGAATTAGAAAACGGGAGTCATGCGGCTCCCGTTTCTGTTTTAATAGTGAAAGAATCGCGGGCTTTTAGTCTCCATGATCTTCAGGAAGTTCTTTAACTCCTGTTCGTTTTCATTTTTCAATACCATTAACATATTTTCAGACTCGACAACAATGTAATCGTTGAGTCCGTCCAGAAGGACAAGTTTGTCCGATGGAATGTTTACCAAACAGTTGGATGAGTTGAATAAATGGGCATTATCTCCGATGATCGAATTGTTATGCTCATCTTTTTGCAGGTGTTCGCTCAAACTTCCCCAGGTGCCAAGATCACTCCAGTCGAAATCAGCCAA
>JAJTDX010000168.1 GCA_021298235.1 Cryomorphaceae bacterium
AAAACATACGGAGGCTTCTTTTCTAACTCTTCCATCACTGGAAGTATTTTCCTGCTAGAGTGGCACTCCTTTCTGCAAGCAGGTGACCTTCGTCTGCGCAAGCTCCTCTCTTGTTTCCTTGTCAATCGTGACCACAGTCAGCTCAAATGAATATCCTTTTCCTCCCGGCCTGGAGTTGAAATCCGGACATTCCGTTAAAAATCCAGTGGAAGGCGGGTTATCTGCTAATTCTCCTGTCAGCTTTAATTCCACCGGATCTTGTCGGTCGCTGAGAAATAGTTCGATGGTGAAGGTAAATTTTCCTTTGCGTGACGGATTTACCTGAAACCTTAAGTAGATCGAGCTGTCTTTGCCCATGCTGTTATTCCGGGCAAGGTATATGACCTCACTGGGTTTGACCACCCGGAGTACGAAGCCTTTTTTAGGACTGGTGTTTGTAAGTTTAAAGTCAACAAAACGATCATCGTAGCTGTTTATCACTCCAAAGTCGTGTCGCGTTTTATCCAGGATGATTTGACCATTTAGTAAAATGGGGAAGAAGCCTGCAAGCAGAAAAATTAAACGCATCATAGGGTTAAATATACCAAAAACGCGCTCCAGAGCGAACCGTTACGTAATTTTAGAACATGGAAAAACAGCCCAATGCCCTGATCGAGGAAACATCGCCTTACCTGCTTCAGCATGCCTTCAATCCGGTGAAGTGGGTACCCTGGGGAGAGGAGGCTTTTGAAAAAGCGAAGTCGGAGGATAAGCTTGTGCTCATAAGTGTGGGGTATGCAGCGTGCCACTGGTGCCATGTGATGGAACATGAGAGCTTTGAGGACGAAGCAGTCGCGGAGCTCATGAACAAACATTTTATTTGTATTAAGGTCGACCGTGAAGAACGTCCGGATGTGGATCAAATCTACATGTCAGCCGTTCAGCTCATGACTCAACGTGGGGGTTGGCCTCTCAACTGTTTTACATTGCCGGATGGGCGACCTGTATTTGGTGGAACTTATTTCCCGAAAGAACAATGGCTGCATGTGCTGCGATCGCTCGAGCATACATACAAGAATGACCGTTCGCGAACCCTGGAATATGCGGAGGCCTTGCATGAGGGGATCGTGCAATCGGATCTGGTCCGTGAAGCTGCTGAAAACGTAACTTTCTCTCGAGAAAAACTGCATGAAATGGTCCTTCGCTGGTCCCGAAATTTTGACCGCATGGAGGGAGGTGGCACTCGCGCGCCGAAATTTCCATTGCCCAACAACATCGATTTTTTAATGGCTTATGCCTTTTTAAACGAAGACAGAATGGTGCTCAAACACGTCGAGCTTACCCTCGACAAAATGGCAATGGGAGGCATCTATGACCAAATTGGTGGTGGGTTTGCAAGGTATTCCGTGGATATGCTCTGGAAGGTTCCCCATTTTGAAAAGATGTTGTACGACAACGGTCAATTGCTTTATACGTATGCACAGGGGTACAAACTGTTTTCAAAAAATGAATATAAGAGGGTTGTCTACCAAACGGTGAACTGGCTCGAGCGGGAATTGTTGTCTCCTGATGGCGGGTTGTACGCAGCTTTAGATGCCGATAGTGAGGGAGAAGAGGGAAAATTTTATTGCTGGACAGAAGCCGAGCTGGATAAGGTACTTGATGCGGACGATCATTGGGCGAAAAAATATTACAGTGTAGATCAGCATGGATATTGGGAGGAATCACACAGCAATATTTTATTGCGAAGAGTGGAGGATAAAGAATTTTGTCGCTCAGAGGGTTTCACAGAACTCGAATTCGAAGAAAAGCGTGGTCGTCTCATTCAGAAATTACTGGACGAACGAAGCCATCGCGTCAGACCGGCTCTCGACAGCAAAAAACTGACTTCCTGGAATGCAATGGCCGTCAAAGGTCTCTGCGCGTCTTTTGAAGCTTTTGGAGAAGAAAATTTTCTGCAGCTGGCCCGAAAGGTGATCCGCCGTATTGAGCGAGACTTTTACAGGTCAGTAGATGAGAAAGGAAGAAAAATAAATGGTTTTCTGGAAGACTATGTCCACACCGCCGAAGCAATGGTGTGCATGTACACGGTTACTTCTGATGCTGCGTTTTTCTTTAAAGCGGAAAAACTCGTTGAGAGGGCATTGGAGCTTTTCGGCGATCCCGAAAGCCGGATGTGTTTCTATACCGAACAAAACTCCGGTTTGATTGCACGTAAGATGGAGCTCAATGATAATGTGATCCCGGCGGCAAATTCGGTCATGGCGAACCTATTGTTTGATATTGGAATGTTGAATGGAAATACAAGCTACATCGAGCGTTCAAAACAGATGCTGGCCAATATGTACGAAGGAATGGAGCATTATGGATCCGGGTATTCGAACTGGGGCATTTTACTCATGAAAAACACGTTTCCCTTACTGCAAATGGTTTTTTCTGGCGACGAGGCAAAAACAGCACTGAAAGCTCAGTTGAGACAGTACCATCCCAATGCTCAGCTAGCTCTTGCAAATGGCGCCGAGATTGCTCTCATCAAAGATAAGACGGGGGAGAAAGGAGTGTTTTATCTTTGTGTGGATGGCACCTGTTCATTGCCGGTAACCGAAGTGCTTGAGTTCGAAAAATTGATCCGTAAAGAACGCAATCTGAGTTATTCATAGGACACTATGGATAACAAGTTGACCGTCGAAGGGGATTTTTTGCGATTCCTGTGTTTTTTTGCGTTGTGAAATTCCTTGCTGTGTTTTTACTAATGTTCTCCACCATGAGTTTCGGGCAGATGCTTGACAACAGGGATGGCAGTGCGTTTACCGATAAACCTTTTTTCAGTCCGGAATTCATTCGTCTGAATAAAATTCGCTCACTTACCGGTCAATATACCTTCAAAAAAGCCGGAGAGGCAATGAAGAACACTCAATATAAGTATGTGTACATGTTCGACACACTAGGTAGATTATCCGGTTCGTATGAAACACGGAAAGACGACGGGAGCAAGGACACCACATGGAATTTATACAGTTATAACCCGTCGGGATGGATGACCGAACACCGCAAAGGAGACGGCAAGGGATTTACAGTCACCAATTACGATTACGACACGAATGGCCGAATTATCAAAGAGTATTACTCCCGTGACTACCTGGACACCTTTAAAGTCGCGCACCGAACAGTGCTGAATACGGAATCCTTTCGCTACGAAACCGGCGATTCCATGGTCAAAAAAACCATCTACAACAGTTACGATTTGCCGTACATGTATGAATTCACCTATTTCAGCTCAATTGGCTACATCAAGGAACGTCAGCAGCGACTAATTATGACTACAGGGGTGACATCCTACAAATATGCATACAACGAACGCGGCATGCTTTTCTCCATAAAAATGTTCAGACAGGATGAAGCCAATCCCTATGAAGAGCAGCTGTTCCTGTATGACGACCACGGCAATCTGACTGAGAAACAATATTACCGAGAGGGGAAATACATCACCGAAACGGAGATGATTTACAATGAAAAAAGCAAACTGCTAACCTATGTTTTGACGCGCGATGTTGCCACTAATTACATTAGCATCATTGGGTTTAAGGAATATAGGTTCTGGTAATTATTCCTGAGGAAGCGAAATTCGAAACGTGGTTCCTTTGTTCAGCTCAGAAAACAAGACGAAGACCTTCCCACGGTGGTATTCTTTGACAATTCTTTTAACCAAAGACAAACCGAGGCCCCATCCACGTTGTTTCGTTGAAAATCCGGGTTGAAAAATGGTCTTAAGTTGTTTTTGAGGAATTCCTTTACCTGTATCGCTGATGTCAATGTGTACCCAGCCTGGTGCTGAATGCACCAAAACTTCAAGCTTCCCTTTTCCTTCCATGGCATCAACCGCGTTCTTTGCAATGTTCTCGATCACCCATTCCATAAGTGAAGGATTGTGGTGCACAGACACAGGCACCGCAGGATTGAACGAAATGGTCACCTTATCAGAGATTCGTGGTTTTAAATACACCAGAACTTCCCGGATAGTACTACAGATATCTGTTTTTTCCAGTTTGCCTCCGGAACCAATCTTGGAGAAGCGGTCTGTGATCTTTTCCAAACGGTCAACATCCTTTTGCATTTCTGTCGTAATCATGCTGTCCGTGCCCTGGCTTTCCAGCAACTGGATCCATGCCATCAGAGAAGAGAGGGGAGTGCCGAGCTGATGCGCGGTTTCTTTGGCCATTCCTGCCCAAACCTGATTTTGTTCTGCTTTTCTGAAAGTACTGAATATAAGATAGCCAATGAGTACAAAAAGACCGATGATAAAGAAGATGATGTAAGGAAAATACTTGATCAACTTCAATTCCTCGCTGTTATCAAAATAGAGTATATTCTTTTGCCCGTTTTGAAAATCAATCGTTACCGGATCGTTTTGCAGCTTCAACTCCTGAATGGTTTGAGCAATGCGCTCTTTTTTGAGTTTTTCCTTCGGAAGATTGCTGCCGATTACCTCTCCATTGTCGCTGTCCACAAGCAATACAGGAACGAGCCCGTCATTGTTAATCAGTTCTTCATTGAAAGCTTTAAGTAAAGAATCCCGTTCTCTTTCGAGACGAACGATCTCACGAGAATCGCTGTAGACATAAGTCATATACATTCCTTCATACACTTCGACTTTCAGTGCTGGATTCACCTTCTTCCATTCTACAGCCAATTTTTTCAAAGAATCATTGAACATTGATTCCAGCTCTCTGCTGCTTAGCTGAGGATAGAGTACTCTAAGGTCTGTTGAATCAAAATCCAGATTATTGGATCCCGAAACATTTCCGTTGTCATCAAACAAGATTACAGGAATGTCTTTGTTCTGCTCAATGATCTTTAATGGAAAAGTGTAGTCCGGAACCTGATCCAGTGGCGTGGCTTTCGAAATCTCTTTCGTTGCATCGATCCAAACGCCCATCTCCTTGCGTTCCTTGTCGCGCAGCTTGGTGAACGTTCGGTCCGTTAG
>JAJTDX010000067.1 GCA_021298235.1 Cryomorphaceae bacterium
CCAAAAATTCTGAAAGAGTTTGTTTTTAGCGAGTTGAATTCCGGTAACGGATCTTACAGCCGGGATGGATCGAGATTTTATTTCAGTCAGTGCAGTGACGAAGGTTATGCTTATAAATGCAAGATCATGGTAGCTACCTATGCATCCGGAAGGCTCTCTCGAATAGATTCTCTTGGTACGATTATCAATGCATCCGGAAAGAATACCACGATGCCCTGTCTGACTTACCTGAATGGGGAGGAAATTTTGTTTTTTGCTTCCGATCGGGACGGAGGTCAAGGTGGTATGGATTTATGGTACTCCTCTATTCGCAACGGCACACAATTTACGAAACCTGTAAACCTCAAAAATCTGAATTCACCAGACAACGAATTGAGCCCGTGGTTCGACACTGTGAATCAAATACTTTATTTTTCTTCATCATGGCATAATGGATTCGGCGGCTATGATATTTTCTCTTCAAGCTTCAAAGAACAATTCACTGAACCTCAAAATATCGGGCAACCCTTTAATAGTCCCGCCAATGATCTGTACTATTTTAAGAATGCCGACACGTCTTATGTGAGCAGCAATCGTATCGGAGTAAATTATAGTAAAAACCCTACGTGTTGCAGTGATATTTTCTCTGGTTATCCATTTCCTCCTCCTCCAATTGTTCCCGCGGATTCCATTATCTTACCAAAAAGGGAATCGCTGGCTGAATTGAGCAAACGACTTCCTGTGACACTTTATTTTCACAACGATTGTCCGGATCCAAAATCAAGAGATACCCTGACACATGTGAATTACATTAATGGATACAATGATTACCGGGCCTTACTGGACAAATATCAGGTGGAATATTCTTCAGGATTGGAGCCAGTGAAGCCAGAAGAGGCAAAAGATGACATTGAAAGTTTTTTTATTGAATACGTTGATCAGGGTGTGAAAGACTTGGAGCTTTTCCGGAACTTATTATTGGAAGAGCTTCAAAATGGGGCCCGAATCAATCTTACAGTGAAAGGGTTTGCGAGTCCTCTGGCAAAGACAGATTACAACGTCAATCTAACCAAACGAAGAATATCCTCTTTGGTAAATTATCTAAGGGAATATGAGAATGGTATTTTCGTCCCGTTCATAGATGGAACGGCGAAAAATGGAGGGATGGTTCAATTCACTGAAGTACCATTCGGAGAGTACACAGCAAACAAACTTACTTCAGACAATTTCCATGACCAAAAAAACTCGGTTTACTCCAGAGCGGCAGCCATCGAACGTAAGATTGAAATCCAAAGTGTTGATTTCATGAAAGAAGACAGCTTGCTCTCGTTGATCGAGCTTTCACAAACGACGTTCGATCTGAAGCAATTAAGGCCTGACAGTATTGTCGAGCAAGAACTTATCCTTACCTCCGGGTGAGGAGATAAAAATCACCTACAAAAGCACGAAACCCTTTCCTTCCGGGTTGTTCTACTTGAACAGTAAAATCTTCTTTACTGGCTTTCCGGATCCTTTGGTGATTCCAATCCTGGGTGAGGGTAAACCCTAATTTAATGGATGCGCTGGTCGAGCAGAGACTGTTCTGTATTCCAGCCTTTTGACTTTAGAAATTGTTGCAATTCATCTGCGATCCTTAGATGCTCAGCCTTAGAAGGATGTGATTTGTGTCCGGAATTATAGACATCTTTAAAGCAATAACTGTATATACTTTTATCACCTCCTCTTCTTACTCTTGAGACAACTTGGGGAATACATTTATTTAGATGAATTCGCAAGTTGGGTTGTGCCATTGGACTTGAACAACAAATGATTCTGCTGTGTGGGAATTTAGACCGCACGAATTTGACAAAATCAACATACGTCGAAATGAATTTCTCAGGTTTCTGCATGCCGTCATTCTGACCTAAGGTAATGAACACCAAATCTGGTTCTTGTTGTTTGTCAAACCTCCATTCTCCCGAGTATTCGTCCAATGAAGTCTTCTGATACATTTCAGGAATGTTCTTATCACTTTCCGTGAAGCTCTTCATCAGACCAATGCCCGAAACTGAGCTTAACATCCATTTCGCATTGTATCGTCTTGACAAGACTGGACCAAAGCTTACATATGCATTTTCGAGATCTGTCCAATTATCTCCACTCGGTTTTTCAGGTTTGGAATCCGCCCCCGAACCACAGGTCATAGAATCGCCTATGAATTCGAAGAGCAACTTTTTATTTCTTTTGTACTTAACCAGATCCTTGCACCAGACACCTAAAAATTTGATAGATCCGATGTAACTTTCTGTTGCCTTGCAAATCAATACTTTATGAGCTCCTTTAGACAGTCCCTTTGCAATTTTCAACTGATTATGGCCACTGTTCAATCGAATTCTTTGAGGTTTCTGACCGTCTACCACTACAACAAGCACATTGTTTTTATTGTAATGTCTGTGTTCATCCTCTACGACAAGGTCGCAGAACGAACCTTTGAACATGAATTCGATGCATACACCCGGAGCCCATGCTTTCTTTACTTTTTTCTCAGAAGTATCGAAGCGTCCAGTGAAGTAAAATCGATGGTCGTCGGCATTATAAAAATGGTTCCGTTTGCTTTGACTCAGGTAGATCGTAAGATAGAGCAAAAAAATACCCGCAAGTATTACCGCATTTATTAGGATTGGACGTGTCTTCATCCGTGCTGTTTTTTTCTGTCACGCATTTTCATGAACGGTACCTCAACGCATTGGTAGAGGAAAAAGGAGAGAACGATGGTAAGTACCCAAAAAAGAATGTAATTGAAATACCAATTGTCCGGTACGGGCATCTTACCCCCATAAAAGCCATTTACCCATTGCTTAATCATGATCCTAGAAACCAAGTTCAGATTTACCAGATACATAGAATAGGAAATCAAACTAAAGAACGTAATCCAAGAAGTCCATCTGCCCAATCCGTTTTTAAGTGTTGATAAGGCAGGAAGCATAAGTAATACTCCCAAAGAACGCCAACCCGGCATCCATACAACAGCAAACTCACCGTATGATTTACCCATTCTGAATTTTAGAGCATATAACAGAAAAATTCCAATGATCAGTAGAACATATTTGACTTTTGACTTCCAAATGGAATCATAATAATAGGCTAAAAATGCACCAAGTACCCCGAACATGATGGCATCGAGTCGTGGAGCTACCTGGTATTCAATTGAGAGGTGAAGGTAATCTTTATACTCCTGAAGATCTGCAGGATTTCCGCTGAAGTCATACGCGTGATATAAATAACTTCGGTACCATGTCACCAACGCAATAATCAACAGGGAACAACACAATATGGTCCATTTAACGGAGGTTTTCAGAAGATATAGCACAGAAAACAAAAGCAACGGGACAGACAAATAGAACCACTCTTCGATGCTTAAGCTCCATGCTTCAGCGAAAAAACCGGGTCGTTGGACAAACAGGTTTTGAGCGAAAAAGAAGAATTTAAACCACTGTGGCGGAATTTTATCCGGATAAACAATTGCAGTATAGCATAACAGAAAGATGAGAACCACAAGATAGGCAGGAAGCGTCCGCATCCACCTTCTTTTCCAGAAGTCAATTAGGTTCGGAAACGTAATTGCATTCTCCTTATTTAAAATTCGAATCAAAATACCGCCAATCAAGAAGCCGCTCAAAACGAAAAAAATAGCTACCCCATCGAGCATTACGGGATGAACTGATTTCTTTATTGGTTCAGGCACGAAGGCCAAGCTGTGTCCGAGCAGAACCATGAAAATGGCAAGAAAGCGCAACACATCTAGTCCAAAAATACGGTTGCTAAATCCTTCCATTTTAAAAATTCGCCACATTCACTTTCCAATTCTGCGTCAAATTTAAAGGTATAAAGAGAATTAAATCGTTATTTCGAAAAACAATTCCACCAATTGCCATAGTTCATCACCGGGATTGGCAGAGAAAAAGAAGAAAAGGCAGAACATTCTTTATATTTGTTGCGAATAATTCAGGTATGGTGAAAGAGAAAAAGGTCCGTTTACAATTCATCGACATGGCACGATCTGTAGCGATCCTTCTCATGCTGGAAGGTCATTTCATCGATGATGCGTTGATGGACATGTATCGGGACCTGTCAGATCCAATATATGCTACCTGGCGATCGATTCGTGGATACACCGCCCCCACTTTCCTGACGGTTACCGGAATTGTATTCGTTTATCTATTGCGTGGAAATGATGAAAAGGCATATTTTCAGAATATTCGTGTAAAAAAGGGGTTTAAGCGAGTCGTAGAATTACTCTTTTGGGGGTACTTATTGCAATTCAATTCCTTTCACATTCTTCAATGTATTGGCATTGCAATCTTTTTGATCTTGCTTATTTACGGACTTTTCAAACTAGTCAAGGTTATTCCGCTGTGGGTGTATTTTATTCCGGTCGGCTTAGTCTTCTTCACAACGGAAATGTATTTAAAAACAATTCCTAAGGATTTCTATTTACCGCAAGGAGCTCCAACACTGATCCAGAACATGTTTCGTGGTCCACATTCAATGTTTCCTCTTATACCTTGGGTAGGTTATACAATGTTCGGCGCAGCAATGGGAACATTATTCTACACTTATAAAACGCAGTTAAAGCGTTGGTCCTCGCCACTTATACTGGCTACTATCGGAGGAATATTTTATTTCTATGGGAAGGAGCTGCTCATCCTCCTAGATCACTCAATGAACAATACCACCTATCACGTATACTCGATGGATTATTTGTTCGAACGAGTGGGTATGGTACTTCTTTTTCTCAGTTTCCTCATGACGTTGGAGCTCTTCATTGGGGAGATAAAGCAAAATCTTTTCCTCAAGCTTGGACAAAACACACTGACTATTTTTATTCTGCACATGATTGTGTTGTATGGAAGCATTACCCGTATGGGGCTGACTAAATTATTTCATAATAAATTAAATCCCTGGGAAGTTACTCTGGGCGCGATTGGATTTATCGCCATCTTCGTTTGGATCATCTATCATCTGGAGTGGTTGAAAGACAAATTGTCTTTTATTTTATCTCCCATCCAGCGCTTTACGGGAAAATTATTTGGTGTGACATCAAATTCGCAGCCTAAAGCACCTTAATCACTTTTTCTTTTTAGTTTTTTGAGGACGCACGAATTCAACAGGCGACAGATATTCACGTGTTCCGCATTTGTCGTATACCGTCAACTTTATTGAGTATTTTCCATAATCCGCGTAGGGATGTTCAACGATGCTATCCGGGGAAACTTTAGTATCTCCGAAATCCCAAACCAGAGAATCTGCTTCAGCAAAATAGGATTTACAAAGTATTTTTGCCTTGCTGTGTTTACTATACACCTTAAATACGACATAGCTGTCTTTTCGTAACTTGTATTCATCCACATTGGTAAGCACGAAATCATACGCTGTTTTTTGGATCATAGAGACTTTTTCAGACGCAACACCCGCGGTGAATGCGTCCTTTAATTCCTTCTTAAAGAGTGCCACATAAAACGTAGAGGCAATCAGGTACGAACCCTCAGGACTGGGGTGACTGCCGTCTGCATCATAAAGGCTAGGTCCGTAACCCAGCTTAAGAACTTGATCCCAGACCATTCCAACAGGCACCACAGGCAATCCGAATCGATCAGAAATTCTCATTGCGCCTTCTCGGATTCGGTTGGACATGCGATCATACGTATTGCTTAGCGAATCTTCCATTGTTCCATTTTTGTATCCCCAGGTTTGGTAGAGCAATACATTGGTGCATGCATGATTCGTGTATACGGAATCTAATAGCTGTTTTAAATAAGGAATGGTAGCTCGTTCAATAGAATCCTCACTAAAGATCAATTCGCGACTAAATGGCTGAATAATTACGTAGTCCCACTTCCGAGAACGAATGGCAGTGAAAAGCTCCGGACGTTCGGTGTGCATTTTAAGCGAGTGGTTGCTCTTTGCATTCATCTCCACATACACATTCTGTCCCATGGATGTTGCCACCTTTTCAAAGGTTTTAGGCATTTGATTCATGTGAGTGAAGCTATTGCCAATGAAAAGAATCTCGATCGGATTTGCAAATGCATTCCCCAGAATTAATAGGACACTTGCTAAAATAAGATTGAAACGCATGGTAATAAATTTAGCCGTGAATGAACACGAAATTTAGTATGCCTTAGCAAATTTTGTGACAATTTCCTCAAATTCTTCTTTTTGAAGTTGAAGTTTTGGCTTTGAGAAATCCATATCACTGATCGAGTCTATAGGAATAAGGTGAATATGTGCATGGGGAACCTCCAGTCCAATCACCGTCATTCCCACTTTTTTGCATGGAAAAATCTTTTTCAATGGATGTGCAACCTCCTTTGCAAAGAGGATCAATCCGGTAAGATCTTCATCTTCCATATCAAAAATGTAATCCGTTTCTTTTTTGGGAATCACCAAAACATGGCCTTTTCGCAGGGGCATAATGTCCAAAAAAGCGAGATACTTATCATTCTCTGCTACTTTGTAGCAAGGCAATTCGCCATTAAGAATCCGTGAAAAAATCGTAGCCATTTAGCGTGAAATATCTAGTATTTCGAATTTCATAATCCCATTCGGAGTTTGAATATCTGCAACATCACCCTTCTTCTTGCCCAGAAGACCTTTACCGATTGGGGAATCTACAGAGATCTTTTTTAATTTAATGTCTGCTTCATTTTCTGCAACAAGCGTATATTCCATTTCGGCATTATTTGCGACGTTTCGTATGCGTACTTTGGACAAGATAAATACTTTGGAATTGTCTATGTTCGCATCGTCAATCAATCGTGCATTCGCAATAATTGCCTCGAGTTTAGCAATTTTCATTTCAAGAATTCCTTGTGCCTCTTTGGCAGCATCATATTCTGCATTTTCTGAAAGGTCACCTTTATCCCTTGCCTCAGCAATCTGATCAGATATTGCAGGTCGCTGAACTGTTTTCATATCATGAAGCTCATCTTTAAGCTTTTTCAACCCTTCCTCTGTGTAATAATTAATTTGTGACATAATTCATCTGCTATATTAAACAAAAACAAGAGAGCCCTGTTAAGGCCCTCTTGAATAACAAATATAAAAAAACTAAAATTATTTCAAGCTGATCGTAGCTCCAATTGTATGAATTGTTCCGAAGATACCTGCAAATCGCGTTGCGTATTCAATTCCTAGAGCACTTTTGTTTTTGCCTACCAGCGCATCCAATGAGAAGCCAGCTGTTGGTCCGATCAAAGCGTTTGATTGATTATCCGCACTCAACAAACCTTTTTCGTACACATATCCTGCACGTATGTTAAATGCAACTTTCTCTCCGGTCATTCCATAATCCAAACCAAGTCTGTATTGATCGTACGAGAAGGAATTAGCTGTAAATCCGAGTGCGACATTAAGTTTATTGTTCTCATTAAAAATGAAATCATAAGAACCGCCTATCGCCAACAATGAAGGCATTTCAAAAGTAGCTGAACGTTGTTCCAGCGTGGCATTGTTTCCAACAGAGATATACGTCACCTGTTGTGACAATCCATCTCCTTTGTAACGCATTACAGGACCTACATTCTTCAATGCAATACCAAATTTGATTTGATCTTGTTCTCCCGTCACGTAACGAATACCCGCATCAATCGCCACACCGCTTGCTTTTAGGTTAGAGATGCTTTCCGAAATCACTTTGAAATTGATGCCTCCGTAAATAGATGATGAGAAGGTACGAGCATAACCGACATTGAAAACATTGGAACGCGGAGAGAAAAACCCAATGTTTCCTTCCGGGTTGGCCACAGTTGTGATCATCACATCACCAAAGTTCATTGATTGTACGCTTACCGCAATTACATCTGATTCGGAGATTTTCTGAGCTATTCCCGCACTATTGTAAGAGATACCAGCACCACCCATCCAGTTACTATAATTGAACTTGATCTGTGTTTTATCGGTAAATGCCAAACCAGCGATATTCACGAAGCTAGCTTCCAGACCATTTACAGAAGCAATCCCCGCATCTCCGGTTGCAGCACTTCGTGCCCATGGATTCACTAGCAATTGTGATGCCCCGGCAGAACCTACGCGATCCTCATTTCCTGCATTCACGGTTAGCGTAGCGAACGCCATACCGATTATCATTAAATGCTTTATTTTCATGTTGTTTCTTTTCATTGTAAAACACTTGAACATTAAATACCCTGAAGGTCGACTTGTCGCATACCTCCGAAGAATTTGAGTATTACCTCCCCTACTTCAGGAACGTCTACGTGTATCAAATACACACCACCAGCGACTGGTATGCCTTTAAAGTTGTTAAGATCCCAATCCAATGAGGTCACAGGACTGTCTTTCTTAAAGGTACGAACCAACTTACCATTCACTGTATAGATTCGAACTGTACAACGTTCAGGCAGGTTCGTGATCTTCACACGCGTATCCAATCTTGTTCTTTCGTACTCAGAGAATGCGTAATATGGGTTTGGAACCACATTGATCATTTTCAGAGCTTCAGCAAGTTGATCCTTACTACCAGTTTCAGTAGCAATATCGTCCATAGACCATCCGTACATTGGACTTCCGTTATTATCACCAGTTGCAACGAAGTCCTTGTACTCTTTATTTACTCGAAGTTTGATTGTGACATCCGTAGAGTTCACTGTTTGATCCTCCGTAAGGAAAGGATACGCGATCCAAGATAAGCTTCCGTAAAACTCGCGTTTAGATGTCGTTGAGTTATTATCAACAATATCTTTCAACTTTTGGTAAGCTTCATTCGTAGCAAGATTTTCAGCTTCGGATGGAACATACGCAGGGAAATCGTAACCGGAAACAAACTTATTTATCGTCGCCTGCTTGTAACTGAACACATATATTGCGTGCATACCACCCATAATCGGATTTCCTACACCATCGACAACATCAGAAGTCGGATTCCAGATCATATCTGCACCATTTTCACCACCAAGGAAAGAATTTTCTCCGAAGGCCATGTATAATCTTGCACCAGACTCTAGATCCACTGCATATCCAGGGAACCATCCCATACCCGTTCCGGATCCATCAGGGTTTCCATTTTTGTCAACACTTAGACTCTTTCTCATTTCACCTGACTTGGCGCCGCCAACATTCAAGCTCACGTCACGACCAAGCTCAATCACAGGACATCGTGTCCATTTAGATTTGTCACTTGTTATCACAATATCCACACTTGGAAGGAAACTAATAGCAGCATTGTTTCGTGCAGATCCAGGATTGGACAAGTTATAATATGCCAGCGGCATGAAATCAGCTTGATAACCAACTAGCTTGTGCGGTGCAATACCTCCGCCCAACAATTTAGCGAACAACTTATCATCATCCTGACCTGCCTCATCACGGTAGTTACACGGATTTAGATAAGGTAATCCGTCAGGCAAACAATCGACATCCGGATCCGGGTTGTAGTCACCCGATCTGATCCAGTTTGTTGGATAGAACGCATCGTTGTCAGGAATAAATGACAACCAACGTTTCGAAGAGTCTACAAAATCAATTGTTGCATCAATAATATCAGTTGTTCGGTCATATTGTGCACCCGCACCTAGGTATTGACGCTGCTGAATCGTTACAGAAATACCCCACTGTGGAATAATCTGTTCGTTGTTCTCTTGAATTGTACGTTCAGATTCAACTGAATCAATCTTGGTCCCACCTTTTTGGTCATAACGGTAGATTACCCAATTTGCCGTATCTACAGCATGTGGTGTAGGTTTCCAAGCACTAGGAGTATAGTCTCTAAATTTACATTCAAAGTATCCGTTCGCCAAATTAAGCGGGTCAACAACCTTAATTCCAATAGGTCCTTTACCCAATTCATATTCTGGATTTTGAACATATCCATTCGCCAAAATTGAGTTTAAGGTTTCGGAAGTAAATTCTAGATTACGGTTACCGTTTCCATACCCATCAATTCTTGTTATACGCGGTGAGGAACCATACCCAATGTTTTGAATTGTTCCGTCCGCTTCCGGCATTGGGTTGTGAGGTACTGCAGCAATCGGCGTAATTGAGGTACCGTCAAAGTTCAATCGGGAAGAAATGTAAGGGATCTTTTGACCATCTAAAGCCAACGGATCATTCGGATCATATTTTTTAAACTGATTGAATGCATAGCCAAGCGAGACTGAGCAGGATCGTAGATGTCAGAGATTGCTACGTCCGCATTCTTCAACTGGAATATCTGGTATCCTTCAAATTTGTACACTCGATCCACCGTTGGGTCAGGAATATTGATCTCATCGATTTCCGCATACTTCTCCTGATAGTTGTTCGAAGATGACGGATTCTCAATCATCAGGATCAACTCATTATTCAACTCCTGTATTGTTAGTTTCGGAGCATCCGGTGGAGAGAGAATTTTAAAGCAAGCATCAAATAACGCCTGTGCTTTTGTATCCGCACGTTTCATCGAACGTACTGAAGAGAAAAGATCGCCATCTGTCCCACGGCCATATACCAAACCAACAGTAATGTTGTTGATCGCACCCGGACGAAGGATGAAAGGACCTGCAGATTGAACGAAACGACGGTCACCTACCGGGTTGTTATTTGTAGACTCGTCCCAACCTGTTGGGAATAACCCGCTCATATCTTCACCACCTGTTGCCCAGAAAAGTGGATCAGACTCGCCTGGGAACATGTAATCAGAAGGTACAGTTGTTACACCTGTAGATCCCTCATAACCCAAACCTCCATAGAACATTTCTGAACCATTCGCCCATGTACCACTCATGAAGTTATAATATTGTGCAGCTGTAGATGGATCCGTATAAGGGAACTGGGAAGTTGAAGTGTAATATGTAAACCTTCTCATACCGAAACGCTCATTGTCTATTATTCCATCAGAGTAGCCGATACCAATTCCTTTGTACACAATTCCATCTCCGTTAAGAGCCTCCAAAACTGAAGGAACGACTTCTGTATTCGTTGCCTCGTCAAGATATGGACCGACATTGTCTAGACCATCCGCATCCTGGTACGGACCTTCAAAAAAGTCACAACCGATTGCTGGTGGATTCTCACCATATCCCGGACGACCACCATCAGATTCATCGTTAAGATCACCATTGAACATATATCCCAAACCACGTGAAACATCACATCCGGTGTAATCATCTGCGTAGTTTCCTACATCAGCATCCAAATACTGAGAGAAGTAGGTGTTGTACAACGTTTGTGTACCTCTGTTAATCAACTCATAGTTGTAGAATGTCATTCGGTTCACTTCGTCATTCGTTGCAAAAGCAAATGCTTGTGCACGGATCTCCATTCCGATTGGATCACCATTCGTTTCTGTATGGATATTTCCTTTGTCATTGAATACCCACCAATGCGTTTCGTCACCAAAAAGTGAAATACGTCGGTCGATTCCACATTCAATGTCATCTCGCCCTAGGATATCATCATACCAAGGGTGGTCACCATCCGCCGGGTTGTACACTCCGTCTTCATTTCTGTCATAGTATGGAGCAAGGAAATAATCCTGTCCTCTGGAAACATCGCCATGCGCAGGCCACGCATAAATTCTATTCAATTCATCTGCAGTTGGCTCGGTTATGTCTTCACATCCTTCGGTCGTAATACCTTGGGAGCATTCGAACCATACGTTATAACGAATGATCTCAGCCTTTCTGATCGTAAAGAACTTATCGTAAGCGATACACTGATCCGGATCAATATTCGCTTCACCAAAGTCGCGAACTGCATCGTCTCCTACTGGCAACAATGGATTATACGTTCCGGACCCAGGATTAACAGTGAGAGGACCAGGCCAAAAGTCATTACCCTGACGATAGCGAAGCGCAGCCAATTTCAACTGTCCGTTGACATCTGTACCTCCCATCCAAAGTGCACCGGCAAAGATCACATGCAATCCACTTCCTTTCGGTATCTCATAAGATGCAACACCTGCTGCACGGTTCTGGAACATACTTCACCCTGTTCAATCAACGCCTTTACGTCATTGAACTCAAGAATGAGCTTAGCCGTAGCTGGAGAACAGTTTGCACCTTTCAACGTTGGAGTAACCTTCTTTCCAAGGTCGTTTGGACCCAAGTAAGCTAATGCATTATTTACCCAACCAAAGCTGGTACCTAGCATTAAGAGTATGAGTTGCTTTTTCATAGGATACATCTAAAAGGATGAATTAAAAATCAAATTTAACACCCAAACGAATTGTTCTCGGTGCACTGATATTAAACGGGTTTTGAATCTTCATTGCGTAGTAATCTCTGAATGCCTGCTCATCCAACTGGTTTTGGATAGAGGTCTGGTTCGCTGCTGCAGCAAGGTAACCATCGTCGTCCCAGTTTCCTGTTGCACGATATACATTCAGAACATTAAACTGATTGAACAAGTTCACAACGCGAACATACACATTGAGGAACGTAGCTCGTTTTTTCTCTTTTTCTTTTCCAAATTCCATTTCGAACGTACGGTCGAACTGAAGATCCAAACGATAAGACCAAGGAAGACGGGAACCATTCAACGTACCATTCAAACCAGCATTAAGGTTACCAATACCTTCATCTGTAATGAATGTCTGGCTAGAGTAAGGAGAACCAGAATAAATATTGGAAACAATGTTCAATCCTGTATTTTCCAACACATTGAATTTTCCAATCACTGGCCCGTTGTAATCTTTTCCTTCGCCATATCTGTAATCCATCGTAATGGCAAATGCATGGCGTTGGTCAAAATTATAAGGGAAAATTGTTCTCAAGTTTGGCAATCCTGCATTAACAAGTCCAGCTGCGGATGTAGCATCAGAACCTGTACCATCAGCGAACTGTAATGTATACGCGGCAGTCATTCGGATATTTCCTGTTCGACGCAAATCGTATGAAATCGTCATCCCTTTAACGGTACCAAAATCACGGTTACCGAATGTACGATATGTTGCAGGATAAGCTTCAAACACATTGATCAACTGAACGTTGTTTCTTTGCTCGCGATAGAAAGCAGAGATCTTCAACGAGGAAGTTTTGGAAAGAACCTGCTGGAAACCTAATTCGTAGTCAACCGTTGTCTCAGGCTTCAAGTTCGCATTGCTTATAATTGCGCTTCTCGACTGAATAAACTGATATTCGAATGGATCGAAACGGAATCCTGAAGTAGGACGTTTTGTCAGGATGTCGTAATGAGCAAAGAATGAAGCCTCGTCAGAAATCGGGAAAGAGAATGCGATACGTGGCATTACATTTACCTGAGCTTTGTAATCTTCAAAAGCATCCGCACTTGGCGTCGTTTGTGAAGGATTCAACAACCATGGCTGAATACCAGTTGCACCACGGATAACTTTTGGATCCTCTACTTGGATACCGTCCGCATTATACCAGTTGTTACCGATACGGAATCCATTGATTGCCGAAGGATTATTCACGTCATTTACATACACTGTGTAATCATCTCCCATTGCTTCAGGAATATCCACCCAAGAATACGTACCAGGATCATTTGCCACCAATTCTTTCGCCTCTGCAACAGTACGTGCATTGTAGAAAAGATACGGATCTTTCAATACAGGCTGGTTGGCATCAAATACATCCACACGAACACCTACGTTGAATACGATGTCATTAAATGCAAACTTATCCATTAGATAACCAGCGATGTAGGTTGGCTGGAATGCTCCCACAAAGCGCTTGTAGTTTCCATTCTCATCAAATTCATTGAAGTATTTATTGATATCAGTACTTCCTCGAACCTTTTTACCGGTATGGTCATATCCCCAGTAAGACACGAATGAGTTCCCACCATTCAACAATTCGTCCGGAGAGAACAAGTCAAATGTGTAGATGCTCGGATCATATTGATCGATATCGATGAAGTCTGTTCCTGCCCCACCCGATGAAATCAAGCCCTGGCTGTAAAGGTACTCTCTCAAATTGTAATCAAAGAACGATTGGTTGTCATTGTTTTCCTGACCTCCATATTGCCCTGTTCCTGAAGTATGCGCGTATCCTGAATTCAAACGTTCGTAAGTAATTGCTTTGAACGAACCAGAATCAGAGATCACACCACTATTCAAGTCAAGCTCACGAATGTGGAAGTTTGTCAACTGACGTGCAATAGACCAAATTCCAAGCGGACCATTTGTTCCTCCTCCGGTGGTTGTTCCTGAGGTCCACCCGCGGTCAATACGCTGTTCCATTTCGAAACCGAATGAAATCGAGTGGTCACCTACGTTAACAGAGAATGAACCTGTTCCACGAATCTGGTCGTTTTCTGTTTTTCCAAAATAGTTGTAAGGAGTTCCAATGTTGCTCCAAATTTGATACACACTCGATGGAGCATCTCCGTTTCTTAAGGCATTACCTTGCTGGATCTGGAAAAGATTCTCATAGTTTCCAACCGGATCATTTGCGTAAATATCATAGTACTGAGTAGTAATCGCTGCTAATGCCGCATTCGTTTCAGACGGGTTAAACGCAACTTCAATGTCTCTGAATCCATTGTGGATATACATTTGTTTATCATTGTCAAACTCATATGAAGGTCTTCGTGTCGTGGTGAACGTACCAACATGTCCATAATTGAACATATTGTATTTATGATTTGGATCATACGCATCGTCTTTAGTCTTTGAATAATCCACCATCAATGAGTAAACGAATGATTTCAACTTCGAAGCACTTCCCTCCTGGTCGTTCGTAAAACGCTGCGTTAAACGACCAAATACTCTCCAGTCGAATGACTTCGTAAATCCAAAATTTGTAAAGTTCAAAAGAGAACCACCGAAGGAATATGCATTTCCTTGACTGTAATTCATGGAACCACCAAATGTTAAGTTAGTCGACGGACCTGTATTCACATCGATCTTTGCCTGTCCTGAAACAGTTGTATTTCGGGCATTCATTCTCCATGCTACCTTTTCAAAGTCAGACTCGTCAGTAGGATTCCCATTTTCGTCCAATGGGTTCTGTAAGAATAATGCATTATGGAATGTTCCTTGACCGGTAGATGTCGGACGCAATGGACTTTCAAGCAGCGCATCACGCGACTCTTTCTTAATTCTGTAAGAACCTCCTGCCAGCGGTCGTCCATCTAGCTGATCAGTTAAATTCGCAGAAACAAGGAAGCCAAGACGAGGTTTCACTTTTGCACCTGTAGAATCTTTTTGCATCCAAAGCGGACCTGATAACATTCCTTCAAACAGGTTGTACCCATATTTATCCAGTCCGAACACTTTTCCATCATATCCGTCTGGATCTGCACCTTTAATATAGAAACCTGAAGATACGACCTCAGCAGAACCGAAGTACTGAGCGGAAGGACCACGTGTAGTAACGGAAATAATACCACCTGTAACGTCACCATAGTTCGCCGGTACCCCTCCGGTAATTACGGCTACCTCTTCAATAGCTGATTTTGGCAAGTTAGAAGATCCCCGAACTTTAATACCGTCAATAAAGAAATAAGTTGCATCTGAACGAGAACCACGAACAGAAATTTCACCTGAACCCTCATCACTGTTCACACCACCAACTGTCTGTGCTACACCTGCAGCAGAACGAACAGGCAGTCGGGCGATGTCGTCACGTGTAATAGTAGCTCCTGAAGCTCCCCCATCCTTATCGATAAGCGGAACGCGGTATGCAACGACCCTTACCTCCTGCATTTCTTTCGCCTCTTTTGCTTTAGACAACGTCAGATCCTCAAGGAAGGTGATGTTGTCCGATGAAACAACAACGCCGGTTTGACGAGTCGGCTGATAGCCTTCTGCTTCATTTCGAACTTCCACGTCATATGAACCTGCTCCAACAGAATTGATCTGGAATTTTCCATCAAAATCTGTTGTTGCACCTCCTTTAACGGTCCCATTTTGGAAAAGAATTACTTTACAAAAAGGAATTGGTTGTTTGTTTTCAGCATCCGTAACAGCACCTTTGATGGTCCCCAAACCGGTTTGTGAAAAACCATAAAAACTTGTCAGCAAGAGACTTACTAATAAAAAGTTAAGTTTTCGTAACATAAGAATAGTTTATAGTTCTATCTTTCTTTACCCAAGAAAGCCCGTAAATATAGAAAAAATCATGCGGATAAAATTTCGTGTTAAAAAAAATTAAACCGATTCTTTCTTAACTTTCCTTAACAAAGGTAATGCAACAAGGTTTAACTGTAAAAATCAAAAAAATAATTTTCGAGAGAAAATATACATCTCTAAACTGACTAAAAAATTCCTAATTTTCAAAATGACTTTCAAGTTAGAAAACATTCACAAGGGGACAACACTGATCTATCTGCTGCACTATTCCGAGTTCGATCCAATGGAATTCACGGATCGACTTACCCCTGTTGAAATCGAACGTCTTATCGGATTTTCCCATCTATCCAGAAAAAGAGAATTCGTCGCTACCCGAATCTTAAGGAATGAATTGTTTGGTGCTGAACACATTCATTACGACCAAAATGGTGCACCTTATATAGAGAGGGAGGGATTTATTTCGATCAGTCATTCAGCGACCACTGCGGCACTCGCATTCAATCCCTCCTTCTCCATTGGTTTGGACCTGGAGGAAATAGGTACTAAAGCCCGTCGAGTTTATACGAAATTCCTATCTGAGGAGGAAATAGAACATTTTGATACGATGTCAGATGTACAAATGACCCAATGCTGGAGTGCTAAGGAGTGTTTGTACAAATTGGCCGGACACAAAGAGATTGATTTTAAAAGACATCTTAAACTGGAGCGAATGGATGAACAGCGATATATAGGCACCATTCTTTCTGCTAAAAAAAGACGATCTGCTGAAATTCATACTTTTGTTCATGGTAATTTAATTGTCTCCATTAATGGCAGCGCACTTACAGAAAACTAAGATTTTTTCCTGGCTAAAAGATGTGAAAGGGGGCATCGCTATGCTCATTGATCCTGAGAAAACAAAAGATGTTCAATCCCTGAAAAAAACGCTGTCTGTAGCACAGGTTTGTGGAATTGATCTCTTCCTGGTAGGTGGAAGTACTGTAACCCGTCAAGAACTGGAGTCGACTGTTCAAGTGATAAAAGCACATTCAACAATCCCTGTCCTTCTGTTCCCGGGTTCCTCCCAACAATTGAGTCAGGAAGCAGATGCCTTGTTGTTCCTAAGTTTAATCTCGGGCAGAAATCCGGACTACCTCATCGGTCACCATGTGGCAGCAGCAAGTGAACTTTTCAATGGTACACTGGAAGTTATTCCTACAGGATACCTTTTGATTGATGGAGGACATCTCACGAGTGTCGCATACGTCAGTCAAACTTCTCCGATACCAAGAGATCAACACACGATTGTGCGCTCCACGGCCATGGCCGGGATACTTCTTGGTCAAAAAGTCATCTATCTGGATGCAGGAAGTGGCGCAGAGACACCTGTTCCTGTCGATATGATCCGGGAGGTGAGTTCATTGGGAACTCCACTAATCGTTGGTGGAGGAATCCGTTCAATGGAAATGCTCTCCAAGGCGCACCATGCGGGAGCAAACCTGGTGGTTATAGGCAACTATCTGGAAGAGCATCCTGACTTTTTACTGGACATCGCCACGTATAAGAAAAGCAACTTCACCAGCGTGCTATGATTGCAAAAATTCTTGCAGCCATTTGTTTTTCCATTTCTTTCCTGGTCTCGATAATTTTGTTTACCGGATATGGAGCACAGATCGTCCATCCCGAATTGGCTTTGCTTATTTTTCTATTCTCCGGGGGAATTGCGCTTGTAGTAAATTTTGTAAGCTATCAGACGGGCAAACATGACCCTAAAGTAAATTTCTATTTTTGGCTGGGAAGTATTGTTGTTTTTCTAATACTCGTTGGAATAATCGTATTTACCCAATTTATCCCTATTCAATAGAGGATCTCTTTGCAAGCAAGGGCGATTCAACGAATATCAATCAAGCACTGCTTTCAAACTCATGTCTAAGCTTTTCACACTGTGTGTAAGCGCTCCTACTGAAATATACTCGATTCCTGTTTCAGCATATGCCCTGATGTTGCTTTCATTTATGCCTCCGGATGCTTCCGTTTCATATTCAGAAGAAATTAAAGGCAATACGTCTCGAATTTGATCGGGTGTAAAATTGTCCAGCATGATGCGGTGAACATTGCCCGTATGCAACACTTCATCAAGTTCTTCCAGGTTTCTCACTTCGATCTCAATCTTCAGGTCCAGGTTATTTTTAAGCAAATATGTATTCGCGCGTTCGATTGCTGCTTTAATCCCTCCCGCATAATCGATGTGGTTGTCTTTCAACATAATCATGTCATACAAGGCAAATCGATGATTGTATCCCCCACCGATGCGTACTGCCCATTTCTCCAAATAACGGATGCCGGGAGTCGTTTTTCGGGTATCCAGCAATTTCACGCCGGTGCCTTCGGTCAGTTTCACAACCCTCGCAGTCTGAGAAGCAATGCCACTCATCCGTTGCATGAAGTTCAACACTAAACGCTCCGTGCTGAGTATTGACCGTGAGCTACCATATACACTAAATGCAACGTCGCCTTTTTTTACCTGTTCGCCGTCTCGTTTAAACACATGTACCTCCAGCAAGGGATCGAACGTATTAAAGATCTCCTTTGCCAACTCCACACCGGCAAGAATTCCATCCTCTTTGATCAAAAGAGTTGCTTTTCCAGTGGCATCTTCCGGAACACAGGACAATGTCGAGTAATCTCCGGGACCGATGTCTTCATTGAGGGCGTTTTGGATGATTTCTTTTAGCATGGGAAGTTAAGAATTAAAATTTGACAGTTGGCTTATGGTTTCCCTCCTTGGGGAGGGACTAAGGCGTTGCACTGAGCTTGACGAAGTGGAGGGGAAGATTTGAGAATATACTTGTTCTTTGCTCCTTGTTCGTTGTTCTTTGATCAAAAAAAAGGGACACCGCAGCATCCCTCTCTTTACCTAGTATGAACATTAATGGCACGTACCTTCGCATTTACCACCCTTCTTGCAGTCACCTTTGCAATCGCTTTTTGATTTGCAATCTCCTGAGCACGCACCTTCTTTTTCACAGTGTCCTGACCCCATAAACTTGCCGTCTTTGCCAAAGTGTGCCAAACAAATTGCTTTTTCTTCAGCAGTACATCCTTTGTCATCGCACATTTTCGCACATTCTTCTTTGGTCATGTTTGCACACTCACGCAGATCACACGGACCAACCATGTATTCTCCATTCGCATGAGGCTCACATGATTTCATTCCGTGACATGCTTCCATTTTACCGTGGCATTCGTTCATGCCTTTCACGCATTCCATTTTGCCATGGCACTGTTCCATTCCGCATGCACCGTGTCCTTCTTTTCCACCTTCCGTACCGCTGCCCAAAATCGGAGCAATTACCAAACCGATCAAACACGTTAATTTGATAAGAATATTCATCGATGGACCAGAAGTATCTTTGAATGGATCTCCCACTGTATCTCCTGTTACTGCAGCTTTGTGCGCATCCGAACCTTTGTAGGTCATTTCACCATTGATCTCAACACCCGCTTCGAATGATTTTTTAGCATTGTCCCAAGCACCACCCGCGTTGTTTTGGAACACTGCCCAAAGTACACCGGATACTGTTACACCAGCCATATAACCACCCAACATCTCAGCGATCAACATATTGTCAGTGCTGTACACCAATTTGCCCAACAACACGATTGCGATCGGGAATCCAATGGTCAGGATACCCGGCAACATCATTTCACGTAAGGCAGCTTTTGTTGAGATTTCTACACACTTGCCATATTCAGGTTTTCCTGTGCCTTCCATGATGCCTGGGATCTCACGGAACTGACGACGTACTTCGTATACCATGTCCATTGCTGCTTTACCGACAGAATTCATTGCCAAAGCAGAGAAAACTACCGGGATCATTCCACCGATGAACAACATCGCCAATACAGGAGCCTTGAAGATGTTAATTCCATCAATTCCCGTAAATGTTACATATGCCGCGAACAATGCAAGTGACGTCAATGCTGCCGAAGCGATCGCAAATCCTTTCCCTGTAGCAGCAGTAGTGTTGCCTACTGAATCCAAAATATCTGTACGCGTACGAACTTCTTTCGGCAATTCACTCATTTCAGCGATACCCCCAGCGTTGTCCGATATTGGTCCGAACGCATCGATTGCCAACTGCATAGCTGTAGTCGCCATCATTGCAGACGCTGCCAAAGCAACACCGTAGAAACCTGCCAATGCGTATGAACCCCAGATTGCACCACCGAACAAAAGAACTGTCGGGAATGTCGAGATCATTCCTGTTGCTAAACCGGCGATCACGTTGGTTCCTGCTCCTGTGGAAGATTTCTGAACGATTTTCAAAACCGGTTTTGTACCCAATCCTGTATAGTATTCCGTTACTGAAGAAATAGCACCCCCAACGATCAATCCGATGATTGTAGCGTAGAACACACGCATTGAAGAGATCTCTTTCGAACCTTCGCCAAAGAAGTCCATGTTCATTGTTGAAGGAAGCATGTATTGAACTAACGCAAAACATGAAACTGCAGTCAAAATAATCGATACCCAATTGCCGATGTTCAATGCTTTTTGAACTTGTGCTTCTTTCGCCTCGTTGCTCGTAATCTTCACCAACATTGTTCCAATGATAGAGAAAAGAATTCCAAATCCTGCAATTGCCATTGGCAACAAGATCGGACCTATTCCATTGAATGCATCTTCGATAGCACCTCCGTTGTCTTTAATCACGTAGTTACCAAGAACCATTGCTGCCAAAACAGTTGCCACATACGAACCGAATAAGTCAGCACCCATACCAGCAACGTCACCCACGTTATCACCCACGTTGTCTGCAATGGTGGCAGGGTTACGGGGATCATCTTCAGGAATACCCGCTTCAACTTTTCCAACAAGGTCAGCACCTACGTCGGCAGCTTTGGTGTAGATACCACCCCCAACACGTGCAAACAACGCAATCGATTCAGCTCCTAGAGAGAAACCAGCCAAGGTTTCCAAAACGATTGTCATATCTTCTGTATTCGTCCAACGACCATTCATGAAGATCTGGAAGAAGATGATGAAGAATGCGGTTAATCCGAGTACAGCCAGACCAGCAACACCAAGACCCATTACAGTACCGCCGCCAAAAGAAACTTTCAATGCTTGAGGTAAACTTGTACGAGCAGCCTGTGTTGTTCTAACATTCGTTTTCGTGGCAATCTTCATCCCCATATTTCCTGCCAACGCAGAGAATATTGCTCCAAAAACGAACGCAACGATAATTAATATATGTGTTTTAACACCTGGTAGAAACGTAATTCCGGCAAGAACAACACTCGCAACAACCACGAAAATTGCCAAAAGGCGGTACTCAGCTTTCAAGAAGGCAAGTGCTCCTTCGTAGATGTAATCGGAAATTTCTTTCATTTTTCCATCTCCGGCATCTTGTTTCAGCACCCAAGACCTTTTGATCCACATGAAAAGCAGACCGATCACTGCCATTACTATCGGCACATAAATCATCATTGACTCCATAAAGTTAATTTT
The DNA here is from genome assembly GCA_021298235.1 of Cryomorphaceae bacterium. The sequence goes on from JAJTDX010000067.1 coordinate 21,486, forward strand.
TGTATAAAATTTTATCGGGCGCAAAAGTAGAATTTTGAATGTACTTGTGCAAATATTTATCAATTAGCTATTTCTCAATGGACAATTGGGCAATTGCTCAATGGGGACTTGGGGGGCATTGTCAATTGTTACATTGGACCATT
>JAJTDX010000068.1 GCA_021298235.1 Cryomorphaceae bacterium
TACCTGCGCCGCCGAATTCGAAGCACAGACTCCTTACTACTATTCGACATTCGAATATGAGAACGAAAGCAAAGTCAGTGACAAGAAGAAGATTGTTGTCCTGGGTTCAGGTCCAAATCGAATCGGGCAGGGGATCGAGTTTGACTACAGCTGCGGACATGGTGTTTTGGCTGCAAAGGAGTGTGGGTATGAAACCATTATGATCAATTGCAATCCGGAAACTGTTTCAACCGATTTTGATACGGCTGACAAGCTTTACTTCGAGCCCGTTTTCTGGGAGCATATTTATGACATCATTCAACACGAAAAACCGGAAGGAGTCATCGTTCAGCTGGGAGGTCAAACCGCGTTAAAATTAGCAGAGAAATTGGAACGTTACGGTGTAAAGATCATTGGTACGAGCTTCGAAGCCTTGGACTTAGCTGAAGACAGGGGGCGTTTTTCCAAAGTATTGGAGCAAAACAACATTCCATTTCCTAAATATGGCGTAGTTGAAAGCGCAGAGCAAGCATTGGAGCTGGCAGATGAGCTTGGATTTCCATTACTGGTTCGTCCGTCCTATGTTTTGGGAGGACAAAAAATGAAGATTGTGATCAATAAAGAAGAGCTCGAGCATCATGTCGTAGACATCATAAATGAGATGGGCAGCAATCAAATCCTTCTCGATCACTTCCTTGGTGGTGCCATCGAGGCAGAGGCAGATGCGATTTGTGACGGCGAGAATGTCTACATAATCGGTATCATGCAACACATTGAGCCCGCTGGAATTCATTCCGGTGATTCCTATGCTGTATTGCCGCCCTACAATCTGGGTGATTTCGTAATGCAACAGATTGAAGACATCACTAAAAAGATCGCAATTGAGTTGAGGACTGTTGGGTTGATAAATATCCAGTTTGCTATTAAAGACGACAAGGTCTATGTTATTGAAGCAAACCCAAGAGCCTCGAGAACGGTGCCATTTATTGCCAAAGCTTACGATGAACCTTATGTGAATTACGCCACAAAGGTGATGCTTGGGGTGAACAAGGTGACTGATTTTAAGTTTAATCCGCGAAAAGAAGGTTATGCCGTAAAGATTCCGGTATTCTCTTACGAGAAATTCCCCGATGTGAAAAAAGAGCTTGGTCCGGAGATGAAATCTACAGGTGAGGCGATCCGATTCATTAAAAATTTGAAAGATCCTTTCTTTACCAAGATCTATTCCGAGCGTAACATGCATCTTTCTAAATAGTGATCGTTACGGCTAGCATAACCGGACTTTTAAAGACCCTACTTCTTATCCTGGGTGGAATAGTTCTTCTGCGATTTCTTGGTCAGCTTATGATGGCCAAACGCAATATTGAAGAGGAACGAAAACTGAACAGAGAAAAACGAGCTTTTGAACAGGAGAGGGCCAGCAAACTTAAAAACTTCGGTAAAATATCCATTCTTAAGTCGAACCGAAAAAGCTCAGGCTCTAAACATGATGCCGAGGAAACAGATTTTGAGGAGATCGAATAAAAACAGCTAAATTTATCTCATGAATAATTTTTTTCAAAAGAACTGGCAACACTTTGCTGTGTTAGGAGCAGTTTTGGTGCTCATGTTGTTTTATTTCTCCCCGGAATATAACGGGTACCATCTGAAACAACACGATATCGAACAATATATCGGTATGTCGCAGGAGATCAAGCATTTTCGCGAGCAGCCAGGAGGGGAGCCTCTTTGGACCAATTCTATGTTCGGTGGAATGCCTACCATTCAGATCTCAACGCGATATGCTCTAAACATTTTTCAAACCGGAACAGTTTGGTTCCTGAAGAACATTGGCGTGCCTCCGGCTATCTTTTTACTTCATTTGCTTGGTTTTTATATTCTTGCGTTGTGTTTGCGCGTTCGTCCTCTCATAGGCTTCCTTGGTGCTGTTGCCTTTGCTTTTGCTACCTATGAGATTGTCATTCTCCAGGCGGGACATAACTCCAAAGCGATTACGGTAGCCTTTATGGCTCCTGTTCTTGGAGCATTCATCATGGCTTATCGGACAAATTGGAAATGGGGGGCAATTCTGTCTGCACTTTTTATGAGCTTTGAGCTTGCTAGCAATCACTTGCAGGTTACCTATTATTTTGCGTTTATTCTTGGCGGACTTGGAATATATGAACTGTTTTTGCATGTGAAGAATAAGCAGTTGAAACAATTTGCGATAACCTCAGGAGCTGTTTTAGGAGCTTATGTCCTCGCTATTTTTATCAATTATGGCAATATTTCTTTAACGAACAATTATTCGAAACACACTATTCGCGGTGGAAATGATGTAACAATACTTCCCAATGGCGAAAAGGCGACTGCAAACACGGAAGGTTTAGACAAGGAATATATCACAAACTGGAGTTATGGGATTGATGAATCGTTCACTCTTGTTTCTCCCTATGTGAAAGGTTCAGCTTCAGTCGGTATTGCTGAAACCTCATTTCGCGAAATGATCGAAAATTCAGACCGCTCTTCTAAAGACATCGATGCCATTTTGAATGCGCCTTATCCTGTCTATTGGGGAGAACAACCGATTACTTCGGGTCCTGTCTATGTCGGAGTAGTTATGCTTTTTCTCGTAGCCTTGGGAATGGTCTTCATCAAGGACAATTCAAAGTGGATCTATCTGGGAGTATCGATACTCGCACTCATGCTTTCGTGGGGAAAGAACATGATGGGTCTGACAGATTTCTTTATCGAACACGTTCCGGGCTATAATAAATTCAGAACGGTCACCATCATCCTTGTTCTGATTGAATTATGTGTGCCTCTAATTGCGATTTTACTTCTTCAAAGGTTATATGATGAGCGGGAACAGCTGAAAGAACAAAAGAAAAATTTCCTGATTGTTTCAGGGGTATTCTTTGTAGTTCTTTTTGGCGTGAAGCTCATTGGGTTAGGAGATAATTACACATCGAAGGCTGAGTCGGAACGTGTGCAGCAAATGCCAGCACAGGTAATGCAACAGATCAGTGAAATGGATCCTCAGGTTTTGGCATCGAATTATGGATTGAATGTGAATGATCCTCAGCAGTTAAAGCAGTTTGTAGATGCTCAGGTCCAACAATCTACCGAACAATATGAGCTGATGAAAGGAGCGCGTGCTGATATTTTCAATTCATCCATGAATCGTTCATTGCTATTTGCATTTTTGGCAATCATTGCTGTGGGTGCATTGTTTTTTACTTCACTTCAAACATCATGGGTCTTAGGTGGGCTTACGGTTCTGGTTCTGATAGATTTAGTTCCTGTCGGCCTGAACTACCTGAGCAGTGAGGAGGATGATAAAGGAAACATGAAATATTGGGTACCATCATCAATGACAGAATATCCACTCGCTCCGGAGAAAGCGGATCTTCAAATTCTGGAGATGGAGGCTTTGAATCCCAAAGTAAATCAAGCAATTGCTAAAGGTGAACGTGAAGGCACACAGCTTGCTTCTTCACTGGAGTATACGGGAGCAGACAAACGCAGAGTAATTGATGCAGAGCGATTTGCGGCATTAAACATGGCGACAAATTACAGAGTGTTTGATCTGAATGGTGCCTGGAGCAGCTCGAGAGCGTCTTATTTCCATAAATCACTTGGAGGATATCATGGAGCTAAGCTTAGAAATATTCAGAATTTGTTTGATTTTCATATTGCCAGAATGAATAATAAGGTGATGGACATGCTCAATGTGAAATACTTTATACAAGGCGAAGCTGCACGACCCAATCCAACAGCAATGGGCAATGCATGGTTTGTTAGTCAGTTGAAAATCAAGTCAAAACCAGATGATGAGATTCGAGCACTTGGAAATACATTCGCACTTAAGAACACAGGTCCTGGGGTATTTTATTTGAATGGAAAGAAGTCTGAAACGGCGACAGTCTTCGGATCCGAAAAGCTGCAATATTTTATTCAAGGGAAGGATACAATGGAGGTTCCTCTCTCGAATGGAATAACGAAGGGAACTACTGCGCTTTGGGTTATGGATGCTAATGGAAAAACAAACCTTATCCCGGAAATGACATTAACAGCAGATTCGGCGAATTCATTTCAAAAACTCGTTGAAATTAAAGTAGTGGATGAATTCAAACCGGACCGTGAGGGGGTGTTACTTGCTACTGAGGCAGCGAAGCTCAAAAGAAGAACTTTTACCGGTGTTGGAACTATTTCTTTGTCGTCCTATGCGCCAAACAAACTGACATATCAAGCTGAATGCAAAGGGGATCAGCTGGCAGTTTTCTCAGAGATTTATTACCCGGAAGGATGGACTGCAAAAATCGATGGCAAAGAGGTCTCGATTTTGAAAGTGAACTATCTGCTGCGAGGGTTGGAAATTCCATCGGGGAAACATAAAGTTGAATTTACGTTCGATCTTCCTGCGTTCCATAAGTCCAATTCCTTTGCATTGATTGGTACCTTACTTTTGGTACTCTTGATGTGTTTGGGATTCTGGAAGTTTCCTCCATTTGAAAGACACTCAACAGATCAGTCCAAAGAGAAATGAGAATCCTTTTTATAGGAAATGCAAGAAACTACCTGCTCATTGAGCTTGCAAAGCAATTACAGCAGTTAAACGGCTTACTTGAAATAGATATTCTCTCAGACCAACCGCCATTTGAAACTCATCCGTTTCATCATGTTTATCGGGTAGATTCGGGTAAAGGAATTTGGGCTCTGAATTATTTCAAATCACTGTATTTGTTCTTTGCACTTCGAAAGGCTCTTAAACAGATTCCTTCGGGATATGACTGTCTACATGTATTTTTAGTTGTTCCTACGTATCGGTTGGTTTGGAATTCGTTAAGCTCTAAAGCAGGTAAAAGTATTTTGACGTTTTTTGGAAGCGAGTATTACAGGTCTAATTTTCTGTATCGCATTTTTACTCAAGGCATGGCCAAACGTGCGACTTGGGTAACGGCATCAAATGCTCAAACGTTGACCGATGTATGTGATTATTACAGCGTTCATAGTGACAAGCGCAAATTATGTCGCTTTGGTCTAAGTATACTGGAGGCCATTGAACAGTTAACTCCCGAGGATTTTTCGCGTTGTTGTGCTGAATTGGGAATACCTGATACGGAAACTTGTATTTCTGTGGGATACAATGCTGCTCCGATTCAAAATCACATTCAAATTCTCCAAGAAATAAAGAAATGTGAACCTGACTTGCCCGAGTTTATTATTTGTTTTCAGTTTCATGGCCATCGTAATGCCTATGTTCAAGAGATAATATCCGAGACAGAGAAATTAGAATTACCATATATGATTATTGATCAACTTGATGATCTCCATCTGGCGGCATATCGAAAACGCATTGATGTGTGCATTCAATTGCAGAAAACAGATCAATTTTCAGGGGCGATGCAAGAACATTTATATGCGGGATCTCGCGTCATTACAGGAGTATGGTTGCCTTATAAGGTGCTTGATGATTCCGGAACGGATTATTGCCGAATTCAAAAAATTGAAGACTTACATCTCCAATTGCCGAAGTTGATTTCACATATTCCTAGCAAGCGAAATAAAGAAATTATACGTTCAGTTTCTTCTTGGGAAATAACTGTTAAGAGTTGGTATGATCTCTATGTGACGGAATAACTTTTCCAAGATATTCAGACCAGTCTCCAATATCAATCCAGGATTTCTCACTGACCGGAAAAACTCCAACTTTACCTCCAGATGATTTTACAGATTGAATGAGGTCGGGGAGGTGATAGACCACGTTGTCAGGAATTTCCTCCAATAGATGTGGTTCGAGAAGATACATCCCACTATTGATCAAAAAGTTCAAATCTGGCTTTTCTTTCAATTCCAACAATTGTCCGTTTTCACCTGAAATCACAGTTCCATAAGGAATTGGGTAACTTTTAATCGCGGCTATAAGTGTGATGTCATTTTTATTTTCTCGGTGGTATTTGAGCATTGCCGCATAATCGTCCCTTATGATGATGTCGCAATTGTTGACAAAGAAGGTGCGATTTAATTTTCCTTTTAAAAGCTTTAAGCTGCCAGCTGTTCCAAGTGGTTTTTCCTCCTGAATATAAGAGATGGTATACGGGAGTTGTTGTTCGCTCAAGTAATATTTGATCAGGTCAGCTTTGTAGTTTACGGAAAGATGAAATTCAGTACAGCCGTATTTTGAGAATTGCTCGAAAATTTCCTCTAGCATTGTTTTTTCGCCTATCGGAACAAGTGGTTTAGGAATGACGTTAGTTAGGGGCCTCAGTCGTGTGCCTAATCCTCCTGCCATGATAACTACGGGTAGATCAAAATGGTCATGAAGTTCTTCTTTCTCCACAAATAAATCCTCCCAAAAGTAAATTTCTTCAATCTTACGGTCTTGGTTTACAATTGGATAGAACTCCATTCGATACACAGACATGAGATGGCGGATATCATCCATAGATTCGCCAGGAAAGCCTGTCTTTATGTTTTTTCGAGTTACCTCACTCACAGGTGTTTCGAGTGGACGTCCATCTATGATTGCTCGTTGTATGTCGCCCGCACTCAACAGTCCTTCAAATATGTCATTGTTCATCAGGATGAGCAATTTTTTATCCAGCTCATCCATTTTTTTGAGTGCTTCAATTAAAGTGATATTCCCGGAAATAGCTCGGTTTCTGAACATATCTTCAGTTATTTCCGGAGGAAAGATTATTTTTTAGCTTCAACAAAAGCTTCAAAATTTAGCACTACCATTTTAGGATCCGTGTTCGCAGTAATTGTAACGGTTTTCTTTTGTTCACCAAGCTGGCCTGGTTTGGGATGAAAAACTACTTCGATTACATCTGACTTGCCCGGAGCTATTGGTTTTTCTGGTTTTTTTGCAGTCGTACAGCCACAGCTGACATCCACTTTCTGAATAGTCAGAGGATTTGTTCCCGTATTGGTCACAGTGTAAGAAACCTTATTGTCGGTATCTTCTTTTAGTTTCCCAAAATTGTAATTTAACTTATCAAAAGACATGGTGGTAAGTGACTTTTTTAATTCGGCCTCCTCCTTTTCTATCTCCTCCAACGATTCTTTCAGCTCAGCTTCCGAATTCCCATCCGCCGCTATTGTAGATTTAACTTCATCAGCTTTTTTCTCGTTCGTATCGCATGCAAAAAGCATGGAAACAGTCAAAACACTAAAAAAAATTTTTTTCATGATAAATTCTTTTGACAAAGATAAACACATGAAAATTAATTTTTCCTGTCAAGGTTGGTTTTTTCGTATTCTCCTTTTTGCAACACTTCAATTGCTCTTTGAAGAATTTCGTTCGAATCATTGTACACTTGATAAAACTCACTGTATCCCCACAGATCCTGAGCTAAAACTGCTTTCATTCGTAATTTCAGCAACGTTTCACTTGTTTTGAATTGTTCCTCATTAAACTTTAATTCTTTATCCTCTTTTTCGACATAAGCAAGAAACTCATCCATGAACTTTTTATCTACGGCAAAACCTTTCTTGAAATCTTCGAAGGTTGGAAACTTGGCAAAAATGGATTCTCGGTTCTTATCTACATATTCGAGGGAGAAAGCGGTAAGATGACCTTCCTGAACTAAGTCTGAAAAATAATCGGTGTTGGCAGATGTATCAATTGGTACAAAAACATCCGGCATAATCCCTCCACCTCCATAAACAGTTCTCTTGGTTATATTCGTTTGGAACTTTAATGAATCTGGCAGCTTAATGGAATCTGCGTGACTGAATTCACCGTTTTTGTAGCGTATATTCAAGTCATCCTCGTATGCCTTCAAGTCATCATAAGGTTTTTGAATAAATCTTCCACTTGGAGTGAAGTAACGCGCAATTGTTAATCTGATCTGAGATCCGTCTGTAAGGTCAATGGGTCGCTGAACGAGTCCTTTGCCATAAGATCTTCTTCCCACAATCATTCCTCTATCCCAGTCCTGGATTGCACCTGAAAGAATCTCGCTGGCTGAAGCCGAATATTCGTCGGTCAGTAAAACGAGTGATCCGGATTCCCATAATCCTTTTTTGCCTGCGTTCAAATTATTTCTCGGTTGTGCACGACCTTCTGAATAGACGATCAATTTATCGCCACTCAAAAATTCATCCGCCAACTTTTGTGCAGCATCCAACAATCCGCCTCCATTTCCCTGAAGATCAAAAATGAGATGTTTCATTCCCTTGGACTTAAGGAACGTAATTCCTTTCTGAACCTCTTCCTGAGAAGTTCTTGAAAAACTATTGAGTTTAATATAACCGATTTCTGGTGTGATCATGTAATAGGTATCTACCGAGTTGATTGGAATATGGTCTCGTGTAATGACAAAATCTAAAGGTTTTTTCGATTTTTTTCGAAGGATTTCTATTCTCACTTTTGTTCCAAGCTCACCCATGAGCTTTTCTCTAACTTGTGTGTTCTTAAGTCCAATTCCTGCAATATTCTCGTTCTCAATACGAACAATCTTATCTCCTGGAAGTATCCCTAACTTTTCCGAAGGTCCACCAGGAATAGTTGCGACCACCATCAGAGTGTCTTTTAGGATTTGAAATCTAATACCAATGCCAACAAAACTTCCATTTATGGAGGAATTGGCTTCGTCTACCTCTTCTTTTGAAATGTAGGTAGAGTGTGGATCGAGTTTTTCTAAAACAGCAACAATTGCTGCATCTGTGAGCTTTTCATCATCTACATCATCCACATAGACACGGTTGATATATGTCAGAACTTCATCGAATTTCTGACTGGTGCCCACCTTGGTTTCATCGATTTGTGCAGGTGCAATAAAACTCAAAGTAAGAAGAGCGCAGAGGAAAAAAGAATTACGGATCATAGGATGTATTGAATTTTTAAAGATAATGAAATAACTGTGCCTTACTGTCCAGAATAACATTATAGTTCAAAAAAAACGTTAAGTTAGAGAGTGCGAAAAGTATCTTTGTAATTGGAATGCTAAAGAGAGTGTTGATTTTTATGATGGTTTTTACCTGGGCAGATTTTTATGCGCAGGTTCCGGTATTTGACAAGCTTGAGCTACTTTACAGCCAGGAGCACTATCGAATGGTTTACCGACGTGCTAATCGTCTGCTTGACCTTCCCGACTACGATTTTTCGTATGTCCCTGAATTTTATAAATCACTTTCGTTATTTAAGCTTTCACAGGACAAACATTGGCTAATTCGACACAAGTCTTCACTCGAGGATGCAAAAGTTCTTTTTGTATCGATTTCCTCCAATTCTCAAGGTTTAAGCTTGTTAAAGGCCCATATTACAGAGGTTATTGAATTACAGGGATTTCTTGTGTCAAGAGAGATAGAGCTAAGAAAGAGGGGAGAGGTGAAAGACGCAAATGAATTGAAAAGTATACTTTCTGAATTGTTTAAGGGTATTCCGGGAATAGAATCTCCGCAATTTCAGGAGCATGAAGCCGATGGTGATTTAATTAATACTTCTTTCAGAGATTCTATTGTATCTTGTGCACATCGATTTCTTGGCGTTCCATATGTATGGGCAGGAAATGATCCCAACGGGTTTGATTGCAGTGGATTTACATGCTATGTTTTTAGTAAATCAGGCAAGTCCTTGCCAAGAAGAGCAGTCGACCAATTCGAGAAATCCCGAAAAGTTACAGATCAGCTAGTTCAGAAAGGAGACTTAGTGTTCTTTGACAATGGATCGGGTATTTCACATGTTGGAATACTGATTTCGGAAAAAGGACAGCCTTTAGTGATGATTCATGCTAGCTCATCACAAGGTGTTGTCATAACTGAAATCGAAAAAAGTGAATATTGGCTCAGCAGATTAAAAGGGTTCGGAACCTTTGTTTACTGACTTTTTTTAACGTAATAAAATACCAGATTGGTCAGTATTACAAGTGTTAGCAACAGCAGGCACGCGGACAAAAGGTCATAGTACCAAGCTATGGAAAGTCTGAAGACTAAACCCATCTCAACAAGTATTATGTTGAGGATCGTTAAATAAAAAAGAACTTTTTCTAGTTTGGATGTTGCGTGAATGACTTTGGACAAAAAGAACATGGACGGAAAAATAAAAGCTACTCCAAAATTTAAATTCCAAAGATTCTTAAGGATAAACGGAAAAAATACAGATAGAAGAAGCATTCCGGAATTTAACCATCCGATCATATGAAGTACTATCTCAAATTTTGGTGCGAGCTTGTTCTTGATTAAGGTCATGGATAAAATGGTGGAGAAAATAACCAGTGACATCGTACCTACCAATGCATAAGGATACACTTCATTGAAAACAAGCAATTGGATAGCGCAGAAAAATACCTGTGCAAATGACAAAATCAAAACAATAGCCGATAACCGTTGAAGAATTCTTAACATATCAACTTCTATTTCTTAAACTCTTCTCCGTCAAGCAGATCAATTGCCATAGTGCCCTCGCGCCAACATTTGCGTCCCAATCTCCCTCTGGGCCTGGAGCAACCTCATTGAGATCAAAACCTATGATCTGTTTGCCTTGACGCTCTAATTCGAATAAAAGGAATGAAATCTCTTCGAGCTTAAAACCTCCGGGTACTGGGGTCCCTGTATTGGGGCAAAGCTCGGGTGAGAGTCCGTCGATGTCGAATGAAACATACACACGTTCGGGCAACTCACGAATGATTTGATCCACCTGTGTTTTCCATGTTTCACCTTTGAATTGTCCATCTTTCAATTCCCAGTCAAAGAAGGTTTTAATGCGTCCCTTTTGTTCAACGATAAAGTCCACCTCTGAGGAAGCAATGTCTCGAATTCCTACTTGCACCAGTTTTTTGACATTTGGCAATTTAGAGATAACGTTAAACATGATACTGGCATGCGATTGTTCAAATCCCTCATAGGCATCTCTCAAGTCAGCATGGGCATCAATTTGAAGCACTCCAAAAGGAAGTCCATGGTCATTGAGAGCATCTAACAAGCCAAATGGAGTGGAATGTTCTCCTCCTAAAACAGCGACAATTTTATTCTTTTTAAGCAAGTCTGCAGTTCGCACTTTTAATTGCTCTCTAAGTGCATTTTGCACTTCATTGATCTCATTCACAATCCCCTGAAAATAAGTGTTCGCTTCCAAAACGCCACCATCTTCAAGAAATTCGATGTATTCTAAAGATTTTTTACAAAGTCCGTCGTTCAGCTCTTTCCACTCATCTGAAATGGGAGCCATAAAGACATTTGATTGAAAGGCATTTTCAAGCTTAGGGTGGTAAAAATCTAATTGAGTCGAGGCTTCCAGAATATGTTTTGGACCATTAGAGGTTCCTTTACCATACGATGCAGTGGCATCCCAAGGGACAGGAATGATGACAATATCTGCTTCCTCTTCATTCACAGGAAATCCGAAGATGTTCCCATTTGCGATTCCCACTCCGTTCGGATCAAAACTCATTCAATCAAAGGATTAAAGCGTCGATGATGTGTTTTCAATGAGCGTTTTGACAAAATTGGGTGTTGCAAAACTACCAATATGTACTTCGCTGTTGTAGTAACGCAGGCCATGCGTATCCACAAACTGTTGAATTTCATTAAATTGACTAATGCTTTTTGGATGATTTGCACCTTTCAATAGTTCAGAAAATGCTTTTTCATTGAATTTGGGAGACTCACCCTGGGCAACTAATATTCCACCATTTTTGAGTGCGTTGTAACAGTTCGTATAAAACTCAACGGAAAACAAACCTTCAGCCGGACCCACAGGATCTGAACCATCGACAATTATAAGATCATACGATTCAGGAGCTGCATTTTTAATGAACGCAATTCCGTCATCTACAATTAAATTCAAGTTTGGATGATCGAACGCAGCGGCAATTTGTGGAAGATGTTGCTTACATGCTTCAATTACTTCACCATCGATTTCGACCATAGTCACCTTCTCAACGCCTTCATGTCTGAGGATTTCTCGAACAGTTCCTCCGTCACCACCACCAATTACCAAAATGTTTTTCGCTGATCCATGAGTGAACATCGCTGGATGAGAAATCATTTCGTGGTAATGAAACTCATCTTTGATAGTGGTCATAACCATGTCGTCAAGTGCGAGCATTTTTCCGTATTTGTAGGATTCTAAAATTCGAACTCGCTGAAAAGGGGACTGAACATCAAAAAAGACTTCACCTGTGAACCGCAGAGAAAGAGCTTGATTCTCATCTTTATCCGTAAACCAAACGTTCCGAGTAAAGAATTCTGGATTTCTCCATTCGCTTGCTCGTTGACGCATGGTGGACATGTCAAAATCGTTACGTTTTAATAGGTTCACTGACCCACGTTTCATTTCAAGCGCAGAATAGCTCTGTGACTTAAAACATTCTTTCAGATGATCAAAAGAGATCCAGGCATCCATCTCGCCACACGTGAAGAGATCCACTGCTGCATACCCGTATTCCGGCCATGTATGAATTGCAAGGTGACTTTCCTGAATGACTACCACTCCAGAAACACCCCAGGGAGAAAAATGATGAAACGTAGAGTTAATAACAGTTGCACCCGCTCTTTGCGCTGCGGCAACCATGTCACTTTCAATTTGAGCCACATCGTTCATAATGTGCGGGTCACAATTCATAAATTCTACGAGGATGTGATTTCCAAGTGCTGTACTCATTTCAGAATTTTAG
>JAJTDX010000169.1 GCA_021298235.1 Cryomorphaceae bacterium
TGAGTGCCATTTTAAATTAGAAACAGGTATCACATAATTCGCAAAATAAAATGTGAACAATGCGATTCCTGTCACGACCAACATCAAGGGGCGCATGATGCGATAGAGCGATAGTCCACTGGACTTTAGTGCTGTAAGCTCATTGTTCTCCGCAAGGTTTCCAAAGGTCATGATGGAAGAGAGAAGAATGGCAAGTGGAAGGGCCAGGGGAATCAAACTTGCAGAAACGTAGAAAAGTAATTCAAGGATTACCCAAGTTCCCAAACCTTTTCCCATGAGATCATCGATGTATTTCCAAAGAAATTGCATGATTAGAATGAACATGGAAATGGCAAGTGTGACCAGAAACGGGCCCACAAAAGAACGAATACTAAAAAGGTAGAGCCGCTTCAATCGCACTATATTGAGACAAAAGTACGTATTTAACGCTGATTGCTTTTAGTTATTTGAATCGTTCAACAACCCAGTGTTCTGCGGAGATCACTGATTTGTTGCTCCCAAAGAAGCTTCGAATCTTCAATTTCATCGGATTCTGCAAAGTCGGAAATTTTGAGGATGACATCTTTCGTAAGCGCATCAATGGAATAGCCAATTTCGAAAAAACAATCATTTCCGTCCTCTTCATCCTCTATCCACTGGAAACGGTACGAACGATTTTGTTTGTCTGGATAATGTCTTGCCTCTTGTTTCGAATCTTCCCAAATAAATGTGTAAATATCAGCTTTAACATTCACGTCATCTGCGAACCACTCGCTCAATCCGCTGGGAGTAGAAAGCATGTTTTCTAAAACTTTGGGAGATGTTCTCAGGACGTATTCTAATTCGAATTTCGTTCGCACAGGCATAATAGTCGTCATTTGTATTAATTTCGCAGTGAATAGCTAAATGTAAACAAATCAAATCAATGGCTCTTATACATTCTCTCGAAAAAAATGGAAATTTTCTCTTCAAATTTAGAGGTCAAATCCCCTTAGTTTTGTTTGCTTTATCGGTTCCGGCTATTTACTTCACTGACTATCAGTTTATTAAAAATAATCAAGATTTGGAACTTATCTTGTTGATAACTTGTTCTTTAGTTTCTTTTTCAGGACAGGTTATCAGGGCCATAGCCATTGGAACAAGTAACAAACATACTTCCGGACGAAATACCAAGGAGCAAGTGGCTGAAGCCCTTAATACTAGAGGGATTTATTCAACAGTTCGACATCCGTTGTATCTAGGTAACTTTTTCATGTGGATCGGAATTGTGATGTATACGTTCAATGTCTGGTTTCTGCTTCTCGTTTCTTTGCTTTTCTGGATCTATTATGAACGGATCATGTTTGCAGAAGAACGTTTTTTAGAGAGAAAATTTGGAGAAGATTATGTGAATTGGTCGTTGCTCGTTCCCCCTTTTTGGCCTAGCCTTAAAAATTATGTTCCGGGATCGATTTCATTTTCATTCAAAACAATTTTAAGAAGAGAATATTCAGGCGTTACGGCAACAATTATTGGATTCGCGTTCGTTGCTTTTTTACGTGACTGGTTTACCTCCGGAGAAATTCATTTCAAGGCAGTTTATGGCATTGTCATCGGTGTTGGACTTTTGATCACCATTGTTTTCAGAACCTTGAAACACCATACCAGGATATTGTTCGAGGAGGACAGGTCATAATATTTTTGATTTCTTAGCATTCAATTGTAAAAAAGTCAATATCTTCAATGTTAAATCATTGATTACAATTCAAATGAAACACACCACGCATTTGCTACTACTTTTTGTTCTCTACATAAATGGTAATGTTTCAATTGCTCAAAATTCAGTGAATGCTGCGGGAGGAGATGCCCTTGGTGTGGGTGGCTCTGTGACTTACTCTGTCGGACAAGTAATTTACACGACAATTTCAAATCCACTAATTAGTGTTTCACAGGGTGTACAACAAGCTTATGAGGTGTCGCAGGTAAGCTTGGACGAATCGTTTGTTCAACAAATTCTCGTTTATCCGAATCCGGCCAAGGATCTGATTCAAATTTCTGTAGAAAACTCGGTGGATCTCTGCTATGAATTATCCGATGAATACGGCAAGGTGCTTTCTGTTGGCAGGTTTTGTTTGCAAACTAATTCTTTGAGCATCAAAGAATATCCTCCGGCAACATATTTTCTGAGAATACAAGATGATTCGACAGGAAAAAGTACAATTTTTAAAATAATTAAATTCTAAAGTATGAGAGTTCAAAAGATATTTCATATGGCTATTGGATGTATGTTGGTCTCATTGGGATTGAATGCACAGGCTCCTCAAAAAATGAGCTATCAAGCTGTTGTGAGGAATGCTTCGGGTGCCTTGATCACCAATTCTCCCGTAGGAATGCAAGTAAGTATTCTTCAGGGATCATCTACAGGACTTGCTGTTTTTATAGAAAGGCATACGATTACTACGAATACAAACGGGTTGGCTACTCTTGAGATTGGTTCAGGAACTCCTGTCGCTGGAAGTTTTGCTACGATTGATTGGTCAACAGGATCTTACTATATTAAAACGGAAAGGAGGTTCTGGAGGTGGCGTTACGCTTGATCAGGCATACGATCAGGGTGGCGCTGGACTTGGCAGAGCGATCACAACTGACGCTGGAGCGTTGCAGATCAACAACTCTGGCGCAAATACTATTGGATTAGAAATAAATACATCTGTAGCCGGCTCAACAGCAGTTCTTGCCAATTTGAGTGGTTCTGGTGTCGGATTCAGGGCTGAGAGTACTAATCCATCAAATACGTTTGCCGCAATTCAGGCCAATACGAACAGCACCGGCACGAGCAATTCTGCAATTCTGGGAAATAACAGTGGAGCAGGCTATGGTGTCTCCGGGCAAATTCCAAATACAGCGACGGGATTTGCAGCGGTTTATGGAAACAATTTACGCACATCCGGAGGAGTAGGAGTCAACGGACAAGGTTTTAACGGAGTTTCTGGTTCTTCGACTTACAACCAGGGATACGGTGTTTTTGGTCAAAATACCGCAACGCCGAATATAACTAGCTCTTTTTATGCAACTGCTGTTGCAGGAATTGGAGGTATTGGTGTGCAAGGTCAAACGCAGAATGGTCAATTGCCAGGAGTGTTTGGTCAAAATCTGAACAATGGGGTGACGTATAACAATATCGCTGTGCAAGGATCTTCAAATACCGGCGTAGGTGTTTGGGGTGAAAACCTTGATGGTTCTTTCTATGGAGTATATTCCAATGGGGATCTTGGTGCAACAGGTGTAAAAACCTTTAAAATTGATCATCCATCCGATCCGGAAAACAAGTACCTAGTTCATTTCTCAATTGAGTCCGATGAAGTATTAAACATCTACAGAGGAAACGCTGTTTTAGATGAAGCTGGTGAAGCCGTTGTTGAACTAGATGAGTATATAGAGTTGATAAACAAGGATTTTACGTATCAACTTACCACAATTGGTGGAGCTGCGCCAGTATTTATCAAAGAAAAGGTAAGCAACGGAAGGTTTATTATTTCAGGAGGTATAGCGGGAATGGAGGTAAGCTGGCAATTGACTGGTGAACGAAATGATCCTTATTTGCAACAAAAACCGGAGAAACGTCAAGTGATTATTGAAAAAAAAGAATCAGAGAAGGGGCGTTTTCTTATGCCTGGCTTGTACGGAAAACCTCAAAATACAAGGATTAACTACATTCCACAGTATCCTCTCACGGAACAGAAATAAATTTCTTTGATCCATTTAACCCGTGTTATAAAGGAGCTTTGAGGTCGTTATCGAATCTAGATAACCTTAAAAAGATCCGTTATGAAAAAACATTGGTTCCTTCCGTCAATACTTTTGGTTTTTATCTTGAGTGCTTGCGCGACTAAAAAATTTTACAAGGAATTTGCTTTTCCTTCCGTTCGGAACAACGTATGTAAATCACTCGATGGCAAAGTTGTGCTTTATGCAATTTTTGTGGATTCAAAATATACCGGGCCATGGACTGATTATGACATGGCGTCTACAAAAGACTCTATTTGTGAAGCTATTGCATGGATTCAACAAAAGGCCAATGAAGATTCAATTCCGTTAAATATTTCCTTGCAAATTCACCAATCTTCGGATGGTAAAATCCCTCTTAAAGGAGACTTGAAGAAGAAAACCTTGTCAGCAACTATTTATGGCCAACAATGGGCGGCTGCAGAAAGAGATATTTTTAAATGGTCGGACAAGCTTGCTTCAATGGCTGCGCGCTCTCTTCCTAAGGAAAATTCCACCTCAACAAGAACAAAAAACAATCTTCGAAATAGAGAACGATTAATTGCAAGACTGAGAGATTATCACCAGACAGACAATGTTGCCTTGGTTTATTTTATAAATAATTACTACAAGGACGAGGTATCTCTTGCATTCAATACCGACAGTGACAGGAACGTTGAGTTTGCTGTGGTGAGCTACAAAAATCCATCAGTTATTGCGCATGAATTTCTTCATTTGTTTGGTGCAGAAGACATGTATGTCACGTCATTTGATAAGAAGCTTCAGAAGAAATACCACGAAAAGTTAAATGCCTTGTATCCCAATGAAGTGATGACAAATTCACAAATGAATTTGGACAGCATGGAAATCAGTGACTTTACCAAGTACCTGATCGGCTGGGATAAGGAGCTATCTGAAAATTTTCAAAGGCCGTACATGCGAAAAGGGTGGAAGGCAGCAAGGTATTAGGGAGCAATCATGATCCTGAAAAACCTCGATACTGTTCACTAAAATATTAGAATAAAACCCATCGGAAGATGGGTTTTATTGGTTTTGTCGGGATGACAGGATTCGAACCTGCGACCACACGCCCCCCAGACGTGTACGCTACCGGACTGCGCTACATCCCGAGTTATAGAATTCCATACAGCAAAGGTAGAACGTGACCATAACAGGAGTAGAACCTGCACACCTTACTGCGCCGCCACAAGAAGACGGTGCGTCTACTAATTTCGCCATATGGGCAGGCGACAAAAGTAGCAAATCAGGGAAGATTGTCATAGAAATGAAGTTGTTTTTTGGTTGATGGATTTTTTAAATGCTGAATTGTAGTTGAGAAAATATCTGCTATATTTGCTCCCTCTTAGCCAAGAATCTGGCGAGGTAGCTCAGTTGGTTAGAGCGTAGGATTCATAACCCTAAGGTCACGAGTTCAACTCTCGTCCTCGCTACAAGAAAAGGAAGTCAAAAATGGCTTCCTTTTTTATATGGACAACATCGTTACCATGTATGACTTCGTCACCTACATATTAATTTCATCAGCGCATAACAAAGTATACGTAGGTTTTACTTCAGATTTAATTAACCGAATGAAGTCTCATAATCTATACAGTACAAAGGGGTATACCACTAAG
>JAJTDX010000069.1 GCA_021298235.1 Cryomorphaceae bacterium
CCAGTGCATGGATATCCGTCCCCGATCCAGAAGATCCTACTGACACAGTAGCCTCATCCACTTCTTACTTCTCTCCGGTAGGAACAGCAGATAGATGGTTAATTACTCCTCCCCTCACGCTAGGAGCTTACGGAAACTTTGTCTCCTGGAATGCAAAATCACAGGATGCGTCCTACCCTGATGATTACCTCGTATTAGTGTCAACAACTGATAATTCAATCTCCAGCTTCAATGATACCATTGGGTTTGTTTTAGAGGAGAATTTTGAATGGACAGAGCGCACTGTGAATCTTTCAGATTTGGGTTATACTAACCAAACTGTTTATATAGCTTTCAGGTTGATAACTGAAGATGGTTTCAAATTGTATTTAGATGACATTCATGTATGGAAAAATGATGCCTCAGAATTAACGGATCTAGTTTCAACTAAGGTTTTATGCTATCCAAATCCTGGTTCTGACGTAATCAATATCCACTCAGAAGGAGAATTTCAATACTGTGAAGTGCAAGATGTTTCAGGGAAAACAATAGTTTCATCAAAAGAAAAAACCTTCTCTATCAAAGATTTACCATCAGGAATATACCAACTGAAAGTCTTCCAGAATGGGTATTCAACTATGCTTCGATTCGTGAAAATTTAAATTTCCGGAAACGGCACTAGCACCAAAGAATACTTAAAATCGGATTTTTTTCTGGGTATCAAGAACAGAGTGTCTTCCGTTATAACATTCATGTTAAAATCCCATTTTTCTCCCTGAAAATAAAGTGTGAGCGCCTTATCCTCCGAATAAAGCGAAAATTCTCCCCGTTTCCCATTTACATCCCCTATTGACCTCATAGGCTGTAATAGACATTTTCCGGAACGATAAAAAACCAGAATGTCTTTGTCAAAATTAATCTTGGGAGCCACATTCGAATCATTGATCAATACTTTGTCTAACATCCACACTTTACTGTTCAAGTCATGAAGTAATGCGCCTTTGTTTACTGGAAGCAACTCAACGCCTGAGCTACAAGAACATAGATTGGATACAATGAAAAAATAAAAAGTGTATGCGAAAAATGTTCTTATCATAGAATCATTTCATTCTTAACCAGTGTATTATAAATATCGAGTGAAACCGAATCCTTGAACTCCGGCTTAAGTCTTTGTCTCCAAGTTGCCCCCTCAATCAATTCAACCGAACGAAACTTATATTTTACCCCATCCCACGTAAACAGACAGTTGTAAAAGACGATCTCTCCGTCAATATTGTCATTAAAACGTAGAATCAAGTCATAGTGATGACTTTTCGAAGGTCTGGTTCCAATTAAATTAGCAACAAATGCATTCACTTTGACAAGCTCTCCTTTCTCACGCACAAACGCTACCAATCTCCTCAATTTAATTCCTCCAACTTTAGATCGAATTTGCAGTAGTAAGGCTTCAGACTCTTTGAGGTCATCTCGCAACGGGAAAATCTTGAAAAACTTTGGAGAGCAAGCCGGTTTGATATAATTTGATGTATCCTTTTGAAACTCATCACAAATTTTTAATTCTTTCAGAAGCTTTACATGCAATGAATTACTGAATTCCTGTTCATCAAACAACGTTTCAATCCCTCTGAAGGGAGTTTGATCCGACGTATCATTATGTTTCTTTTTTTGGATTTCGGGTTCTTCACCACATGAAATCAGAAGAAGAACAATAAAAAGAAATGGTAATATTTTTTTCATAGCGTTAAAACGAAAATTGCAGATGTGGTCACATTTTAAAAACATTGGAAGAGTAATCAAATGCGATATTGAATTTATCAGAGCTAACTCCAGTGGTTATATTATTGGTTTTGAACCATTCAAGCATTTTTTCTGTTGGCATATTTCCCGTAAGGTCATCTTTAGCCATTGGACAGCCTCCAAACCCGCGAATTGCACTGTCAAATCTTCTGCAACCGGCATTGTATGCAGCGGTAAGTATTTCAACAGCTGAATCCGGACGAACATGCAAATGGGCGCCAAATTCTACATGTGGCAACGAAGGGATTAGATTTGAAAAAAGATACGAGACAAGCTCTGGATTACCTGCACCAATCGTATCGCTCAAAGCTTGAATTCGTATATCAAGCTCATTGAATAGTCGTTCTGACCAGTTCGCTACAATTTCAGCACTCCATGGTTCACCGTATGGGTTCCCAAAACCCATGGAGAGATATACAACCAGCTTTTTTCCATTTCGTTCACAGATTGATTGTATGCTTTCCAAACGTTTGAATGACTCAGCTATGGTTGAATTTGTATTTCTAAGTTGAAATTCCTCGGAAACAGAAAATGGATACCCTAAATAGGAAATTTCATCAAAAGAAACTGCTTCCTCTGCTCCGCGCTCGTTGGCAATGATTGCTAATAATTTAGTCGGGCTAGACAGCTCTAATTTATTTAAAACCTCGGCCGTATCGCGCATTTGAGGGATAGCCTTTGGAGAGACAAAACTGCCAAAATCCAATGTGTCAAACCCGCACTTCAAAAGCATGTTGATGTATTCAACTTTGACCTCTGTCGGAACAAAGTTCATGAATCCCTGCATTGCGTCACGAGGACATTCGATGAGCTTCAGCTTTTCCATGTTGTTTTTAACCTTTAATCAACGCTTTATTTATTCGTTTTATAAGTCCTGGACCTTCGTAAATAAATCCTGTGTATAGCTGAACCAATGATGCACCAGCTTCTATTTTTTCAAGGGCATCTTCAGGAGAATGAATTCCCCCTACTCCAATAATAGGAAAGCACCCACCGGAATTCTCAAACAAAAATCGAATGACTTCAGTTGAACGTTTTCCGAGAGGTTTTCCAGATAAGCCACCTTGACCAATTTTATCAAGTGTTGATTGGGTAGCTTTTAGATTGTCTCTACTGATGGTAGTGTTGGTTGCTATAACACCATCAATACCTGATGTTTTGACAATTTCTATTATGTCAAGTAATTGATCGTTCGAAAGATCGGGTGCAATTTTGAGCAAAATTGGCTTTGGAGTGCTTTTGGTTTTGTTGATCGCCATTAACCCCACAAGCAATTCAGTCAAGGGCTCCTTTTCCTGTAGCTCCCTAAGATTCGGAGTATTCGGAGAAGAAACATTTACAACAAAGTAATCTACAGAATCAAATAAACCCTCAAAACATAGAGCATAATCCGAAAAAGCCTTTTCATTTGGAGTGACTTTATTCTTGCCAATGTTTCCTCCGATAATCATCCCCGGATTCCTGTGTTTTAGATTTTTCACAGCTTCGATAATTCCTCCGTTATTGAAGCCCATTCGATTGATGACTGCCTGATCGGACTTTAAACGGAATAATCTTGGCTTGTCATTGCCCGGCTGGGCAACAGGTGTAATGGTTCCGATTTCTATAAATCCAAATCCACAACTCTCTAACTCTTTATAGAAAGCAGCATTTTTATCAAATCCGGCAGCCAATCCAACAGGATTTTTAAATGTCAAACCAAATACTTTTCTCTCCAATCGCTGATCCTTCATGACAAAGGTTTTTTTCCATACAAAACTCATAAGTGGGATTCTGTTCACCAATCGCAAACAGTACATGGTAAAATAGTGAACCCGTTCAGGGTCAAACAAAAAGAGAAAGGAACGGATCAGCTTGTACATAATACAAAATTAATAAACGAAAAAGAGGCAACTTACGTCGCCTCTTTAACACAATGAAATACTTTTCAACATTAAAACTTATATCGAGCACGTTTCCAGTAGTACTGACGTCGTTTTAAAGTGTAATCTCTATAAGTGACATTTCTCATTACCACTACATTCAGATAATAATACGCATCTTTTTGAGGTTGCCCCCTCATTTGACCAGGCCCAAACCACGTAACATTATCATTCGCTGGATTTGAAAGGTACGACGCTTCAGGGGAACCCAAGGCATTTGGATCGTAATAGAATCCATGCACATCATCGATGTAATCAGAAAACGTTTTGACATAAGTTGCCTCAAGCGCAAAACGCCATTGACGACCAATTCCGAACCGTACTCCCATTCCCATCGGAATGGTTAAAGTTACTGGAAGGGTTTCTCTTGCTCCACCAGCCATACCCTGGCCCTCCGTGTTTAAAGGGTCTAAGGCAACCCACCGTCCATTGTAACGTGCTTTCGGATTGAAATAACTGCCACCAATTCCACCGAAAACGTACACCTGTTCGTTGTGATTCTTGGCGCCTTTATGTCCTGGCAATCGGTAACGAGCACCGAATTTTTCATTCGAATAAAAGATAAACTCTAAGCGTTGATGAAGTTCGAGAATAATCGAACGGAAATGAAGATTACGACTTTCTCGGATAATTTCATTGGTCAAGGCATCGTCACCTCTGAGTCGACCTATATTTAGCGACGTTGTAGTTGCCCAATACGGATGAAAACGGTATCTGTACCCAATCATCCCACCAAAACCTGTTGATGGAAAATCGATATCAACAAGGCTAAAATCTTTTCCAATTTGGTCACGACCACCAAGGTCTCCTGTAAACTGAGTTACACCTAATCCAAAAATAACTTCCTTCTTATTTAAAGACCAGTTCCGCTGAGTGTTAAAGTTTGTATGTTGCGCAAAGAAACTATTAGCCTGAAGATCAGCTAAAAAGAGCGCAAAAACAACTAGAAGAGCCTTAAATAAACGCATACTCCATGTAGAAAGTAGTTACGAATTTATGAATGTTTTTTGGATTGTTCAAATCTTTTGAGTTTATGCCTCCTTTTTTTATCCCAATTCGATTGTTTATTACAAGTCGTCAAGGTACAATTTTGAGGTTCATTGAAGGTAACATGACTTGCTTACCATCGGCAGTTTCACAGAGAATTTCTGTTAAGAACACGATTTCGTTCAAATTGTAAGTGATGATTTCATTTTTCAGTTTTTCACTTAATATGTTACCATTCACAAACTCAAGGACCTCAGTTGTGCCATTGTAATACCCTAGCATGAAAGAAGTCACTTCCCCCTCTACTCCACTTTCTATTTTCGTTGCTCTTAAAAAAATTGCTTTCTTAATAGAACCACTGTGAACTCCACCAATGGTTGGCACACCACTTTTCTTAGGTATAACTGCTGTCGTGGGACAATTTACGGATTTCTCACCGGGGGTAACATCGTCCACATGCATTGCAATTTCTTCGGGAACTATTTTGTTCTTGTTTATTGTTTTTTCTGGCTGAATGGTTTGAATTTTCGGAGGTGAAGATTTGGCATTAACGGTGGGCTTTTTACTCGGAGACGTAGAGGCTGATTTCTTATCAGTCATCTGTTTTTTCTCATCTTTCGACGTGATAAAATTTATCGCAACAAATAACAAGGAACCTACAACAGCACATAAAAAAAACCAGAGCCTTTTATTGGCCGCTGGTTTAAAATTACTTGAGCGATGTGAAATGGAGTCAAAATCTTGTTTCTGCTGAATATATTCTGATGGAAGCTCAGGCCTATCGAGGTTGATCTTGATTTTGTTCATCTTAACTTTTCGAGTTAAATATAGTTTTTAATTTTTCAATAGCCCTAAATGCTTTAACTTTCGCATTGTTCTCTGTTATTTCCAATATTTCTCCAATCTCTTTGAAACTGCGTTTTTCAAAAAATCTTAATTCAATTAACTGTAGATCCTTTTCCTTCAGCTTTGATAACGATTGAAACAATTTCTGCCGATTTTCTTCGGATTGATCTTCTTCCATTTCGAGGATGATCTCATGCAATTGAAAGGAATCGATGTTTACGGTCCGTTCAGCTTTTCGATCACGAAAAGATTGGTAGAGCTCACTTTTTGCGATACGGTAGAGCCAAGATGAAAAAGGAACCCCTCTGAACTCATATTTTTTAAGATTAAATAGAGCTTTTACAAATACTTGAGAGGTGACATCAAATGCCTGCTCCTCATCGTCCATACGCTGATAAACATATCGAAAAATCTGCTCATGGTATTTTGTGTAGATCGGACCAAAAAAGGCAGGGTCGCTTTGCGCTTTACGAATCCAATTCAGCTCCTCTTCCATACGCTGACCGGATTGGTGATAAATGGGGTTGATTGACATGGTTCTTTTTTTACTGGTTTCCTGTTGTAAAGCTTGCAGACTTTACCCCTTTTCTACGTTATACGTTTAAAAGTTAAATGCACAACGCAAGAACCTTTCCGAAAATTACAGTTCGGCTATGAAAAAATTAAAAATTAGTCAAATACGTAGTATCTGTCAATGATTTAAGAAATGAAATCAGGGCTGTTTTTTCTTCAGAAGAAATCTTAATGGAAACTATGGAAGGATGCTGATTTCTAGGTTTTTGACCACCCTTTTCATAATGTTCAATGACCCCATCAAGTGTACTTATACTTCCATCGTGCATGTAGGGATAGGTTAATTCAATATTTCGAAGCGTTGGAACTTTAAATTTTCCAATATCATTGCTATCGTTAAAAATCCTGAATCTTCCTTTGTCCTCGCCGTAATCTGCATACAATCCATTATTTTCTGCTTTGTAGCTGGTAAAATGTGGTGCGGGGTGGCATTTTGTACAATACAATTTATCTTTAAACAGCTTGTATCCCAACTTTTCATTTTTTGAAAGAGCTTTTTCATCTCCTTTGATAAATCGGTCGAATCTAGAATTTTGAGACAGCAATGTCCGTTCAAATGCAGCAATACTTCGTGTTAGGACATAGGCATCAAGATCCCTTTGAAAAATTTCCCTTGCCTTCTCTTGATACCCTGGAATGGCAGCCAGTTTTTTAATCAGCTCCCCCATCTTCATGTCCATTTCCTGATGTTCCTGAATTGGAACGATTACCTGTTGTTCCAGTGTGGGCAAATGGGCGTCAAACATCATGGTTTTTAAATAGGCTGCATTGAGCAAAGTAGGCGCGTTCCTAGTCGTTTTTCGGCCTTCTACCCCTTCACTCACTGTTTTCCTGTCTGTAAATGCATACTGAGGAATATGGCAGGATGCACATGAAATCTCATTGGTTCTAGATAGACGCTTGTCAAAAAAAAGAGTCCTGCCAAAATCTACCTTCTCTTGTGTCAGCTGATTATCCGAAGGGATTGGCGGCGCACCAAGAGTTAGATCTATTGATCCTTCAGGTTTGCACCTTCCGGATATAAGCAAAATGACATTGAAACAGAACAGAACTAAAAATGAAACTGTTCCAAAACGTTTCATCAATGAAACAATTTAATCGTTTTTACGGACACGCCTGAAGCATCGAGCACCTGAAAAAGGTAGACACCACCGGATATTTCATCAACGCTCATACTGCCGTCTTTTACAGCATTTGTTTCATGCATTACTGTTTTTCCGGTCATGTCACAAAGAACTGCAGTGCCGCCAGAAGGCATATTCTTCCAGAAAACCATTCCTGAGGAATAATAAATCTCAGAATTTGATGAATTTAATTCAACCGTTTCTGCATTGAGAGGCTGCGTAAATACAGATTCCGTTGTGACATTATACATCGACGATTCATTATAACTTAGTGATCCATGCATGATTCCTATGGTTTCTATAGGAACATTTTTAAGCCAGCGCTCGATATTACAATCCATGTAAATATCTATTTGGTCATTTCCGACATTGGTTTGAACAATAGGAATGTTCGGCGTTTCCACGTAGTTGTGCCCCCCAAGGTTGTGTAATTCAAAATATGCATCTGCAATCCCATCGGCATTCGAGTCTGCATATCCTCCAGACACCAGAAACATGTAACCCGCAGACCATCCCCAATACATGGAAGGTTCTTGAAAAGAAAGTGGGTGATCACTTGGGTATAGACTTATATCGATAGCATCAGGACCGGAGGCAGTATTTAAATTGGCAGGAACACCAATATTAAATTGAACTGATTCTATGTTTGTTACATTTAAATAACCCAAATACAAATCGTGTACATCAGGCTTCACAAGAAAAACATCTTGAGACATGTCAAGAATCTGTCCTCCATCATGAGTTATCCGCAAACCAGATAAATAGTAATTGAAGTGATCCAAATTGAATTCAACACCCTGAAGATCAGTGTAATTTGTCCCAATTACTAGATCTGCTCCACTGACCTTGGGGGAAATCTTCAAAAAGACATTCTTTTGAGCTTGAGCCATAAATGCCAAACAAAAAATAAAAAGTAAAAATCTTCTCATGATCTATTTTTTTACAATGTACAAAATTTCCTCTTTTTGAAGACGAAACCGATCAATTTGTTCCTCTGAATAAACATCCTTCATGAGGAATTGTTCGACTTTAAACCCGGCATTACTTAACCAAACAGGGTAATCTTGACCGAACAATCGAACATGGTCTTTTTGCCAATAAAACTTTTCACGATCTTCAGGAGAAATGATAGCAGGATCTTCCAGCGTTTTTTCTCTATTGTGGTCCTGCGGAACCTGCATTATCCCCCATCCTCCTGGTTTCATCACGCGAAAAAGCTCTTTCATACATTGATGCGCATCCTCCACATGTTCCATGACGTGGTTGCAGAAAATGACATCAAAACGATCGTTTTCCAATGGAATTTGGTGCAAATCAAAATGTAAATCTGCCAAGGGAGAAACTAGATCTCCCGTAAGATAATTGAGGTTTTTTTGCTTTTTGAACAAGCTATGGAAACATTGTTCTGGTGCGATATGAAGCACATCTAATCTTTCAGCCTTAAAAAAAATGGAATGTTCCTTCAAATAAAGCCACATGAGCCTGTGACGTTCAAGTGTTAGATCCGCAGGACAAAGGACATTTTCCCTGTGTGCCATATCTGAACCATACGAAAGGAACTTCCTGAATGTTTGATCGCAAACAGGACACGCTACTTTGTTTCCACGATAAAATAGCGGTGCTACCCATCGAAAAACATAGCTCAAGCGAATTAATAAAGGTCTTGGAAGACGATTGAGAAGAAACTTGTATAGTTTTTTCATTTAGGCAAAATTACCGAAAAGAAATGTAGATCTTCCTTTTACTCACACGATTTCTATTAAATTTATGGTCTAAATTATCCTACATGAAAAAGCTATTTAAAGCAGCTCTTTTAACCTCTTTTCATATTGTTCTAACGACTCAGTTCCTCATGGCACAAGAACCTATCGCCCCAATTAAATCAAAGACTCTCACAATTCACGGTCATACGCGCACAGATGATTATTATTGGATGAACGAACGAGACTCTAAGCCGGTTTTAGATCATCTTTCCAAGGAGAACGCATATACTCAATCCTATTTCAAGAATCTTAAACCTCTTCAGAAGAAGCTACTGAATGAATTTGAATCTCGTATCGACCCCAATGAGGTAAGCGCGCCTTTCTTTGTAAATGGAGAAAAGTACCAAGTTCGAAATGAAGAAGGTAAAGACTATGTAAAGATTTTCAAATTAACTGATAAGACCGAAACGTTGTTTCTTGATCAAAATGAACGCGCGAAAGACAAATCATTTTATGAGCTTGCTGATTGGGCTGTTTCGCCGGATAATTCAATGCTTGCCTTGGGTGAAGATGTTGTGGGAAGAAGAAAATACAGCATTACCGTGAGGTTAAATAAGAGCGGGAAGTTCCTGAAGGATAAGATCACCGATACAGATGGATCGATCGTTTGGGCTAACGATAATAAAACCATTTTTTACATCAAAAAAGATCCCCAAACCTTGAGGGAATATCAGGTTTTTTCGCATGTTCTGGGAACAGATCCGAAGAAAGACCGATTAGTTTATCAGGAGGATGACGAGAAATACAGTGTTCACATCTCTAAATCAACGTCTCAACGATACATATTCATCCATTGTACAAGTTCAACAACCACTGAAACGAGAATGATCGATGCGAATGCTCCTGAAGGGGATGCACTGATCTTCTGGAAACGTGACAAAGGTCATATCTACGACGTTGAACACCATGATAAGGGTTTCTATATCCTCTCCAACAAAGAAGCAAAAAACGGAAAGATTCTTTTCTGTCCGGAAAATGACAAGGAAAAATCTATTTCTGAATTCGTTGCGCACGATGAAACTCGTTTGATCGAGGGAATTCAGGTGTTTAAAAATTTCCTCGTTGCGGAAGTAAGGATTAACGGATTGCTGAAGATTGAGGTTGTCCAATTCAAAAATGGGAAACGCTCCTACATTGAATTTCCGGAAGAAACGTATTTTACGCGATTGGAAATGAATGATAACTACAACACAACTTCCATCTTCTATATGTATAATTCACTTACTACTCCATCGAGTGTCTACACCTATGAAGTTGAAACTGGAAAAAGCTCACTCTGGTTTAGGAATAAGCTGAAAGACGCTAGTTTTAAACCTGAAGATTATGAGTCCAAGAGAATTTGGGCGACAGCAAACGATGGCACGAAGATACCGGTATGCATTGTCTACCGAAAAGGAACGGATTTATCTAAAGCCCCATGCTTGCTTTACGGCTATGGTTCATATGGCTACACTTTGCCAGATGTATTCCGCGCAACACGTTTAAGCCTTCTGGACCGGGGTTTTGTTTATGCTGTAGCGCACATCAGGGGAAGCAAGTATATGGGAGAACATTGGTATGAGAATGGGAAATTCCTTAAAAAAGTCAATACGTTCACTGATTTTATCAACGCCGCCGAATACCTCGGCATGCAAGGATATTGCGACCCGTCCCGGATCTATGCACAAGGAGGTAGTGCCGGTGGATTACTAATGGGAGCAGTTACGAATATGGCGCCCTACGTCTGGAAAGGAGTAATCGCACAAGTACCTTTTGTGGATGTTGTTACAACCATGTTAGATGAATCTATCCCTCTCACCGTGGGTGAATATGAAGAATGGGGCAATCCGAACGAGAAGGAATATTACTGGTACATGCTGAATTATTCGCCCTATGACAATGTCAAAAAAATGGATTATCCTGCCATATATATCACAACCGGTTACCATGATTCTCAAGTTCAATATTGGGAACCGATGAAATGGATAGCAAAACTGCGGTCCCATCGAACCAATAACAATCCATTGCTTTTTGACTGCAACATGGATGCAGGGCATGGTGGAGGCTCTGGCCGTAGTCAGGAGAGGCTAGAAATTGCCAAAGAATTCTCATTTATCTTGGACCTTGAGGGGATTAAGGAGTAAGTTTTTTTTAGCGCTCTTTCTTTTTTCGGGGAAGTGCACTTTTACACTCAAGGCGCAGGGTGACACACTCCCCTATTCCTTGTTCAATGATCAACTTGTGATCTATTCAGATCTCGGATACA
>JAJTDX010000005.1 GCA_021298235.1 Cryomorphaceae bacterium
TGGTGTTTTGTCCCGGAACCAGAGGCACATTCATTTGTAAAGAACCATTGGAGCTATTGAATCCGTTTGTCTGAATACTTCGGTTGTTCACTGTAATGGTTGGAGCCACAGTAGAATTGCTTGCCTGAGCCGTTAGCTGCACACTTCCTGATGTTGTCGTAGAACCGTTTATAGGACTTTGCACCGTGATCACTGGCGGTACACAATTATTGTATTGCACCACCACTGTTTTTGAATCGTTCCCACATGTATTGGTCGCGTTAATTGTGAATGTATTTGTGCCCGGAACTAGAACAACTGGGCATGAAAACGAATTTCCACCATTGAGAACCACACCATTGATTGGCGCTCCGTTTTGAGTAAGCTGTAATTGTTGTGCTAATGACAGATTTGTAACTGTTCCGCTCAATGTAAATGAAGCGTTTGTTACGCTTAAACCACTGCTTGTTGGGTTGCTGATGGTTAAGACTGGAGGCACGCAATTATTGTAATTTAATGTAGTTACCTCTGCATCCATGCCACAAGAGTTTGTAGCTGAAATCATAAATGTATTGATGCCGGGCGCCAATGTAATTTGAGCCTGTGCTTGCTTGGTAACAGCATTGAATGTCAATGAGCTGATTGTATTATCATTTTGTTTGAGAACAATCTGATCTGTCGCCAACGCGTTAGCAATAAGTGCTTTGAATGTGTAGGCAGCCGATGTTACTGTACCGCCGGATGCTACGGGAGTCGTTATGGTAATAGCCGGAGCAACACAGTTTTGGAAATTAACAGTGATTGTTTCCGAGTCTGAACCGCAGTTGTTTGTCGAGGTTAGAACAAAGGTGTTTAACCCAGGAAGCAGTGTCACGGAGGCCTGAAGAGAACCTGTCGTCGGGTTGAATCCAAAGTTTGTAACAGAACGGTTATTATGAACGAGTGTCATTCCTTGTGAAGACGATACATTTGTAACACTTGCAGATAACGTGAAATTAGCTGTGCTTACCGTAGTGCCAGAAGAGGAAGGGTTTACCATCGAAATAACCGGTGGAACGCAATTTTGATAGTTCACAGTAAAAGATTCTAAATCACTTCCACAGTCGTTAGCCCCAGTGATTTCAAACACGTTTGTACCCGGCGCCAGCGTAACGTTTCCAGTCAAGGAACCGGTACTTGTATTGTAAGTAACACCTGACAGCAGCTGACCATTCATTTTCACCTTTACGTTCTGCGCATTTGAAACATTTTGTATGTTGGCAGAAAAAGTATAAGAAGCCTGAGTAACTGTAGGCACCGTTCCGCTTGGAACAACCATATTAATGCTTGGCGTCAGACATTGCTGGTAATTAACCGTAAATGTTTCGCTTACCGTACCACACGCATTGGTTGCGCTTACAACAAACACGTTTTGTCCGGGCTGCAGTGGAGCTGTGCCGCTAAGCTGCCCATTTGTCTGATTGTATGTGTAGTTGCTCCATGAACGGTTGTTGATCGTAATCGACATTCCTGAGCTTGTGACATTTTGTGCATTCAACACAAAGGAATAAGTGGAAGAGCTGACATTGACCTCATTGCCCGATGGGGTAATTTGCGTAAGCACTGGCAGTTGACAGGTGGTGTAGCTGATACTTGTACTTACAGAGGCATTTCCACATGCGTTTACCGCAGAAAGCTCGAAGGAATTTGATCCCTGATTAAGGATAACATTGCTTTCAAAACGATCTGTTTGCGGATTGAAAGTGAAGTTAAGATTAGGCACTCCGTTCACTTTGAATGTGAGCTCTTGTCTGTTGTCGATGTTGGTAACAGATGCCACAATGGTGTAATTAATAGTACTCGTGCTGAAATTGGACGTCGTCGGTTGCAAGATATTAATCACAGGAGGCAGACATCCGGTCGAAGTTAAGTTTGAGGCATTTGTGTTGGATGCATTGACATTACTTGTGGATGTTGCCTGACCTCCACCCCGGAATCGGAATTTTATGAATCCGGAAGTATAGTGATAGATGTCATTGTATTTGCTTTTTCTGACAAATCCGTCAAAGTCATCGATACCGGTAAATGTGCTTTTATGCTCCAATCCGATGGTTACACGCGGCGCCACCTGATACCCAATTCCGAAACCAAGGCTAGGCATGACACCTACCCTGAACTGATCAGCGGTGCTTCCATCGAGAGCAGTCTCATAGTCTTGGTCCGTAAAAGTATTTAAATAGGATTTGGACAATTGTGAGAGATCATAATCATACAGTGCCCCGGTAGAGTCATACAAGTCACCCATTGTGCGATGCCAAGACAAACCGATGCCGCCGAAAATGTAAGGATCCCATTTGGTGCGTTCCCTTAGCCTGTTGGCATGAAGGACAAGCTCCAGCGACAATTCATGCACCTCTGCCTTGAAATTATTCACCGAAAAACCGAACGTGTCCATGTAGGGCTTTAAAACTCCGGCATAATCAGCGCCTTGATAACCCCCTAAGTTTGTAGAATCGAGCGCACGGCCATACCAGCTACCCCCCAGGTAACGCCCTCTGAGATCAAAAGAAAATACCCGTCCGTAATCATAGTTAAATGATCTACCGAGCGTAAATCCCCATCCACCGTTTGTCTTGTATTTGACATCTGTGGTACTCCAGGTTCCTCCAAAATTTAATCCAAACGTCCACTTGGATTGTGTCTCATAGGCAACAAATTGAGCCTTTGATGTTAAAATGAAAGAGAAACAAAAAATGATAAGTGTAAATATCTGTTTCATGGCTACTGTTTTTTTTCGGTCTTCTCGATTACTGTGCCAAAAGCACTTTTATCGAATGACTTTGAACGAATAAAGCTAGTGATTTTCTATTCGGCTTAAACAATTATACACTAATTTTAGCCAAAAGACTGGTGTTTCAAGCAATGACAAAGAGCCTTGTTATTTTTTTGTTAATGAATGTGTGTCTCAATTTGATCCATGCACAAGAGGCCTACAACTCATGCAATAATGCATTTGATCTTTGTCCTTTGCAAACATATTCTGTAACAAATAATGGCGCCAACAAAACGTTCTGTCCAAACTGTGAGGATGATTTTACGTTTTGTTTCACTGCCAACAATACGGTGTGGTTCAAGTTTACTACGAATACGGTTGGTGGTACTGCCAATGTTCTGTTTTCAAATCTGAATTTCGAAAATGGACCTGGGCAGGGAGAAGCACTTCAGGCTACAGCCCTGCTCGCTACAGTTCCCTGTCAGTCGGACTCTTACACGGCCGTTGGAAGCTGCGAGTCTAATGGATTAACCAACTTTTCTCTGTCGCTAACGGCATTAACTCCTAATACAACGTATTATATCGTGGCAAGTGGATCCATGGGGGCTTCCTCCGCAGCTGACTGCACCTTTGATTTGAGTGTTGCCGGTGACGCAGTTGACAGATCAGCCGCGGCGATTCAACTTGATAATACAGTGACTTCTATATGTCAGGGTCAGACGTTTACTGCTATAGCTTACCCACAAAACTGTCCCGATGTTACCACGTTCAATTGGTATGTAAATGGAGTTTTCGTTGCACAAACTACAGACCAGTTCCTTGAGATTAGTGAGCTGCAGGATGGGGATGTTGTATCCGTTGAAACCACATGTTACACGCAATGTTCGGAAATTGTTACATCGGCCTCGGGACCTGTAGCAGTTTATGCATTTCCATTAGATGCCGGTTCAGATGTCTACACAGATCCCGGCGAGACAGTGCAATTGAATGCCTCCACATCTGCTACGGAATACAGTTGGACTCCAAGCTACAACATCAGTGACACGCTTTCGCTTCAGCCTTTTGTTTATCCGGAGGAAACCACGATCTACACGATAAGCGCGACCCAAAATGGATGTACTCAATTTGATTATGTGACTGTCTTCATAAAAGACCCGCTCATTATTCCAACTACATTTTCTCCAAACAATGACGACATCAACGACACCTGGGTGATTGGTGGCGTGGAAGAGTATCCAAATTGTTTTGTTCAGATCTTTGACCGTTGGGGACAGGAGCTCTTCCAGTCAACAGGGTACAATGACAAAAAAGCTTGGGATGGCACGTACAACGAAAAGCCCGTTTCTGAGGGTGTATATTTCTATCTGGTTAAATTGCGTGACCCGGAGAGCAAGGAGTTTAAAGGAAGTATTACGTTGATTCGATGAGGTTGAGCAGGTATCTTTTAGCCCTTTTTTTGTATGCTTGTTCAAGCTCATTTGGACAGCAAATCGTACAATTCTCACAGTGGTCATTCCATCAATTTGCCTTGAATCCAGCTCATGCGGGAATCAAATCGTGTATTGATCTTCATACACTTTACCGGGCACAATGGCTTGGTTTTTCCGGGGCTCCAAAAAGCGGTGTGCTCACACTTTGTGCTCCTTTAAGGTCGAAACGTAAAGAGTTTTTAAGCGCCAGACACGGGATTGGACTTCGCTTTGAAAAAGATCAAATAGGGCAATTTAGCACCAACCGATTGAATATTGCGTACGCAGGACATTTCAATTTTTCAAGAGACAACCGCTTGTCCTTGGGGCTTTATGGCGGTGTGATACAGATGGGATATAATCCTGAGGGATCTGTAACAATTGACCCTGACCCACAGATTTTGAGGGAGGCGAACTTTGTCTCACCTGACGCAACCTTTGGTGCCTGGTGGAATGGGAAAGATTATTATGCGGGGGTGGTCGTACAAAATCTCCTGCGCTATAAGTGGAACGATTTGGGTACAGACTCCTATTTTCGCACACATCTTCTTGTCAATGGCGGGTATCGAATAAGGATGAATGAGGCCATTTCAATTCTTCCAACGGTTTTGCTTAAGATTCCACCTAAAGCACCATGGACAGTCGATCTGAATGCGACGGTCGATATCAAAAACATGTTTGATGTTGGGTTGGGGTATCGGAATGGAGATGCCGTGATGTTCTTCGCCGGGTATAAATTCAACCATCGATTCTCCATCATGTATTCATTTGATCTGACGACATCGCCGTTGAAAAAATACAGCAACAATTCGCATGAAATTTCCCTCAGCTTCAACGCTTGTCGAGCGGAGAAAACAGCCTCTGTCAGCTGCCCTCTTTTTGAATAAGGTTATTCCAAAATCAGGGGGAGACGTTCTTCACCGATTTGAATGAAATACAATCCAGTATCCAAAGCATGCAGATCGAGCAGTATTTTACTGCATACTTCAAACGTGTAAATCGTTTTTCCAAAGGCATCGGTAACACTTCCATTTCCATAGAAATTCGTTTCACCAGCGACTTCGATGGTTATGGGTCCGTTTGTCGGATTTGGATAGATCTCAAAACTATTCGCGCTTTCCTCTTCCAATCCGCCAAGCATTTCAACACAAGAATGATCAATTGTTGGAAACCATGAAGCTGCTTCCATCAAGGCTGGTTGAATGGAATAGGAATCACCGGTTGTCAGAGCATAGGGGAGCAATTCAAATCCTGAGACCGGAGAACATTCGATGGAGCTCGTAGAAACACAACTTGCTTTTTGAGGCATGTCATCGACGCGCGTAACCACAAAATGTTCTGAAGTCACCAAGCTGGATTTAACCCCGTAAACAGGACCACAGAGCAATAGAGCCCTGCTGCTGTCAGCATGCGAAGCATACCCGGCAGCCCTGCCCAATGCATTCATATACTCAACTGTGGTTCCAGTTCTTGACACTCGAAAAAAGTCACTGCTAAAGAAATTTTCGAAGTAAAAAACCAGCGAGCTGTCTTTGTCAAACGTGAGTGTCCTGCGTTTTTCGGGCCCCCAAGAAGCATCACCTTGTAAAGCATCTACTTGCCAGAGAACAGTACCTGAAGTATCCACGGCTAAAATGCCATTTGATGTAATTCCCATAGTACGGAGATAAAGATTCGTTTGATCCGTAATGATGTCTGAAAACCCGGAATGAGGCTGGTTGAATTTTTTGGACCATTTCATTGTTCCTGAAGAATCTGTTTTGATCAGTATTCCTTTCCATTCTCCATTTCCAGAAGCAACATTCTCCGTTGTATTTCCGCAGAGCACTAAATCTCCGTTGTTCAATTGTGTCAAGCTTTTCAGATCCAGAATCTCACCACCGGGATCCGCTAAATCCACGCCCCAAACTTTATTGCCCGCCGAATCAATTTTCATAAGAAAAGAGGGCTCGCCAGGAGTTGTTTTTGCACCCACTATGAGCGCTGTAGAATCGGTAAGGATAAGTGTTTTTCGAAGGGAAACAGGAGAGTCAATCCCGTTTTCAATAGAGCCCTTCCAGCGTTCATTGCCGTTTTTGTCAAGCATAAGCAGGGCGCCTCCGTGTAGATTGGTCATCGGATTGAGCATGCCCCCCCCGACAAGTAAGGAAGAGTCGGACCACTGAGCTATATTTTCAAATGAAAATTCGGTATTGAAGGCGGTGTAGGCTTTTTCCCAGTGATTTGTCCCACTTGAATCAGAGAAGACCACAAACCCTCCCGCGTACGGATTGGCTCCGAAATACAAAAAACTCTCTCCGCAAACGGCAAAGTGCTTGTCTGCCGTACCTAAAAAACCTCTTGCATACAGTGAGGCCGAGGCATCCCAATAGCGCGTATTGGCAGGGTCAGAAAATTGTGAAAGCCCATAAAATGAAAGCAAAAGAAAGGTCGCAAAAAGTCGCATCGCAGTAGTTGAAGTAATTATATCGGTGTAAAGATAACGCAACAGACTATGTTAGAGTTGGAGCATGGTTTTTACCCTCAATTTCAGATATTCAAAAAGCGCTGTTTATAAAGAGTTGTCAATGGTCGAAAAACGGTTGTTTTATTGAGGACATTTGCTAAAATAGATAGTTCCTTATGAAAAAAGTTCTCATCCTTCTGTGTGGTGTATTGATCGCCTCTTCGTGTGTCCCCTCCAAGAAATATAAGGAGTTACTTGAAAAAGAGCAAAAGTGCAGTCAGGAATTGGAGTCCTATAAAAAGAGCTCACTTGATTACATGGGAAAGGCCAATGAATTGGAGACGAGGCTTGGCGTATTGAACAAAGAGGTTGATGCCTTAAAGTCGGACACTGGAAAGATCGGACATGAGTATAGAATCTTACAGATTCAATACGATAAAATGACACAACAGAACCAGTCGTTGGAGGAATCTTTCGAACGTTTGAAACGTGCCGGCGCGAAAGAAACCGCCACACTGCAGTCGGAGTTGGAGGCGAAAAATCTTGAGCTGCAACGAAAAGAAAATGCGCTGCTTGGGTTGGAGGCTGAATTGAAAACGAAACAAGAGCTACTCGCAGAACGCGAACAACGTGTGAATGAGCTCGAAGATGCGATTAAACGCAAAGATGAGGCCACCCAGCAATTGAAGGCCAAGGTCGCAGCGGCGTTGCGTGGTTTTGAAAACCAAGGGTTAAGTGTGGTTCAAAAGAACGGCAAGATCTATGTCAGCATGGAGGCAAAATTACTTTTTGCTTCCGGAAGTACCGTGGTGGAAGCAAATGGTAAAAAAGCACTGATAGAATTGGCCAAAGTGCTTGAAAATGAGAAACAGCTGGAGATTATAGTTGAGGGACATACAGACACAGATAAATTGTCAAGCGCATCCCATCCGACATCTAACTGGGAATTATCTGTGTTGCGCGCCACATCTGTAGTGGATATAATGCTTACGAACTCAAAGATCAATCCGGCTCAACTGATGGCTGCCGGCCGTTCAGAATTTCATCCGGTAGATTCGAAAGACAAGGCAAAAAACAGAAGGATCGAAATTATAATTTCTCCGGATCTCAATGAACTGTTTGAGATTATTTCAAACTAGGAATTAGTTAAATCATTGAGATTTACAAGAGTGATTTACTTGGTGTTGTTTTTATTTCGATAGATACAAAACCGGAGCTTCGGAGAATCTTATCCAGAAATAAAATAGCATTTTTCTCGGCCTCTGCAGTAATGTTTAGTTCTTCAACTTGTTTTTTAATCATTTTTTCGGCGTGGCGCTGATACGTATTTATTTCCTTCGAAGTAAATCCTCCTCTCAAAAATCCAACCTCTTCATCCACAAATTTGAATTCGTTCGCCGGAATATTGAATGTGATTAGCTCAACAGGAGGAATAGTTAACTTAATCTTTTTCTCCTTGGTGTTTACATCCGTAAATTGGATTTGACTTGCGTCTATACCTGCAACAACGTGTGCCTTACACATCATCATGATTCTTCGCGAGCCAATGGAATACCATTGATTGTCTTCACCGGCAACCACTTTACGAAGGGTATATTCAGTTGTGCCAAGCTTAGACATGGATTTAACTGATTCAATAACTTTGTTTGCATTGATCTCATCTTCCTCTTTGTTTGGTTGCGTACAGGAAGCACAGATCAATATAAAGAAAAAGATCTTTCTCATGATTTGATTTGAACGTTAACGTTTTTATAACCGATAGAATGCATAAAGTCAGTCATGATTTTTAACGCTTTCTGATCTGCTTTCTGCAATATGAAATTATTCAAGGCAAGCTTCCGCAACTTTTCAGTCGCCTCGGTTTTTACCTTCTGAGTAGCCTTGTAGTTTTTCTCCCAATAGCCCTCTGATTTGAACACCTCGATATCACTGGGGTTGATGATCGTTTCCAGTATTTCAGCCTTAGGGATGGATACCTCACAAGATATAGAATCAGTAATCTTGATGTCCTCTTTTGTCATTTTTGAAAGGTCAGTACCCGCGTAACACTTTCCGTTAGCGATTAATATAAGGTTATCTTTTCCACCAAACCAGGATTCTGATTTGTGAGTTTTCGTCACTATTAACTCGTTCACATAGACTTGAGTGAATAATTTTGCAACCGCCTTCACATCCTCCACTATAAGGGCAGTATCTACAAATTTTACCTCTTCCTTTTTGGTCAAATTAAAAAAATCCATTCCCGGGGGCAGAATTTTAAAGTAACATAAACCAATATAGCCTCCTGCAACAACAGCGAGTGTAAAAACAAATTTTATTAGTAAGCGCATGTCAGAAAAGAATAGCAAAAACAAAATAAAGTATAACTAAAAATAGTCCTATGAAGAATATTAATTTTAGTTTTCCCACAATAGGTAATGATTTGAATTGGAAAAATAATTTGTACTTTGAAGTTATTCAAACTACTGAACAAAAACAGTTTCTTCGTTCGTTTTTTCTTCTTCCACTTTAATGATTCCCTCTCCAACGGCCGTTCCGTAGGTAGCCTTAATGTTAAGAATTGCAACACCTGCTTGTCCAAGCTGGTACACATCGTTGAAATTGAATACTGCCTCTCCGCTGGAATTGGTTTCAGTAGTGTCATACAAGACCACATTTGCAGGCTGATTGATCGTAGACTTTCCGTAAAGTACTACTTGAGCACCGGAAACAGGCTGGCTGGCAATGTCTTTCACGTTAATAATGGCAATCGTATCTCCCTTTACCCTGCATCCGGAGGATACAGCAACGGCAGTGAATCCAAGTAAAGAGAAGAAAGCAAGTTTTTTAACAAGTGAATTCATGGTGATTTCTTTGGGTTAATTTAAAAATACAGTTTCGACTGTGGTTAAGTGAACTCGACATCGTACGTATGCTGTTCCACTTTGGTTATCTTTTTTTGCAATTATATCAAAATATCCTGTGGTATTTTCACTTCCGGCACTGCTGAAATAATTATCCATGTTGAATTGAGCAAAACCGGATGCATTCGTCACGATCGTATCAACGTAATTCTGCGTAGGAGGGTTGGAGGATGGATCTCCAATTACCACTACCTCTGCCCCCTGAAGAAGATCATTGCTCGCTGAACGAACGAAAATCTTTAATACAGATGGTTCCTTATTCACACATCCGGAAAAGATTAGTATTCCCAAAAACAGCACTGAAACTTTAAAAAAATTCTTCATTTCACTTAGCAGTATCGTCTCAAAGATATACTTAATTTTAATATACCGAACCTACAATAAAGGGCAATTTCTTACCTTCGTGTGTCGTTTTTGAGGGTCTTAGGGCTTTTTAAATTGAAAAATTCGACTAAAAAGTCACACTTAAGGTGCTTCATGAAAAAAGAAATAGAACAAATTCGTGCGGAAGCGAATAGCTGGAATTTTTCAGATGCAGTAGCTCTGGAACAGTTCCGGATTCGGTTTATGGGATCGAAAGGTGTACTCAAGGAGCTGTACGCTGATCTGAAAAATGTCCCAACAGAAGAAAAGCGAGAAACCGGTCAAGCGATCAATACGTTACGTTCAGAAATTGAAGAGCTGTTTGAGTTGAATGCCCAAAATCTTTCCACTTCCAATACGAAAACAGAAAAACTTGATTTATCCCGTCCTGCAGCTCGAAATCCAATTGGCTACAGACATCCACTATCCCTTGTTCGTTCGGAAATTATTCAAATCTTTTCCAGAATTGGATACGCTGTTTCTGAAGGTCCGGAGATCGAAGATGACTGGCATAATTTCTCTGCACTGAATTTCCCTCCCGAACACCCTGCCCGTGATATGCAGGACACTTTTTTTATTGAAAAAGGCGAGAAAGAAATGGCACTGCGCACACACACAAGTTCAGTGCAGGTAAGGGTTATGGAAACCTCCACGCCGCCCATTCGGACCATTTCTCCTGGACGGGTATACAGAAATGAGGCGATCTCGGCCAGAGCACACTGTTTTTTCCATCAGGTGGAAGGACTATACGTAGACAAGGATGTTTCTTTTGCTGACCTCAAACAAACATTGCTCTATTTTGCCAAGGAGCTCTTCGGTGAAAAGGCAACTATTCGAATGAGGCCCTCCTATTTCCCATTCACCGAACCAAGTGCGGAGGTGGATGTTTCATGTACTTTGTGTAGTGCACAGGGATGCAACGTTTGCAAACACAGCGGATGGCTTGAGATATTGGGATGTGGGATGGTTGATCCGAACGTGTTGGATGCATGCGGAATTGATTCAAATGTGTATAGCGGATTCGCTTTCGGAATGGGAATTGAGCGTATAGCACAGCTAAAATACCGCGTGAATGATCTTCGGTTGTACTCTGAAAATGACCTTCGTTTTCTGAAACAATTTACAGGTGGAATGTAATATCAGCCATTATGGAAAATAGTAATTGGATACCCCTGGAAAATCAAGAGCAACTAAATGAGATCTTCAACTCTAAGGATCCAATACTGGTTTTCAAACATAGTACGAGATGCCATATTTCTGCTTTTGCCTTGAGTCGCTTCACAAAAGAATGGAATGTAAGTCCGAACGAATGTCAATGCTATCTTCTTGACTTGATACGTTTTCGGGAGCTTTCCAATGAAATCGCTCATCTTTCCGGCGTTGTTCACCAGTCTCCACAACTAATTCTATGGAAGGATGGTAAGCTTGTGCATACCGCTTCCCACCATCAAATTGATGCTGAAGAAATAAAATCTTTGCTCTCATGACGAACATGAAAAGATATGTGATAATCGGGGCAATCGTTGCGATTGTGCTGGCAATGGTCCTCGGACCGATTTTTTCAGGAAATACAAATTCAGCCGAGGAGGATGTGGTTCCGGCAATGTTTTCATTTAAGGAAAATCTAGCTACAAAGTGGGGAGATCAGGTCGAGCTTAGTATTTTGATTCAAAAATCCGGAATAGAGAAGCTTGAGCTAATTTACAATGACTCCGTTTTCAAAACATGGAATAATCCTTCGGGGACTTTAACGTATTTATTTAATGCTGCCTATTACGGATTGGGCGCCAGAAATGTCAGGTTGCTGTCCACCATGAAAAACGGCGACACCTATGTAGATGAGCGTATTGTTCGGGTGGTGTCCGATGTGGTGCCCGAAGTATTGAATGCCCAGATCGTTGAGTCTTATCCGCACAACGCTACGAGCTTTACACAAGGGCTGGAGTTCGACGGAGAGCAATTGTATGAAGGCACCGGTCAGCGCGGACAAAGTATGGTTGCTCAGGTTGACTTGAAGAGCGGAAGAATTCTCAAAAAAATGGGACTCGACGCTACTTGTTTTGGTGAGGGAATTACTGTACTCGGTGATGAGGTTTTTCAGCTGACATGGCAGGAACAGCGCTGTTTTGTGTACGATAAAAAAACATTGCAACTAAAGAGAGAAATGTCTTACATAGGTGAGGGTTGGGGCCTGTGTAACGATGGAAGCTCTTTGATTATGTCCGATGGTTCGGAACGAATAACATTCAGAGACCCTAAAACATTTGAAATTCAACGTACGATAGAAGTGTATACGCATCAGGGTGCTGTTGCCAATCTGAATGAGCTCGAGTACGCTGATGATCTTATTTATGCGAACGTTTGGATGACCAACAAAATTGCCGTTATTGATCCGCGAAACGGGAAAGTCCTTTCAGAAATTGACGCTACGAGTTTAGTTAAAGAGGGCAAGGGCAACGGCGATGTACTCAATGGAATTGCGTTCAAAAATGAGAATGCGTACCTCACCGGGAAGAATTGGATTAAACTGTTTCGTGTAAAGTTTGTTAAATCGGGAGATGTTTAATGTTTTTCCTGCCTCCTCACAAAATGTTTCCCCTGTTATATTTCTGAGCGTTAACCTATGAGCGTTGGGCTTACAGAACTGCAGTTAAAACTGAAAACCCTTCCTGAAAACCCCGGGGTATATCAGTATTATGACAAAAATGACGTCATTCTTTATGTAGGAAAAGCCAAGAACCTCAAAAAGCGCGTTTCATCCTATTTCAATAAGACCCAAGACAATTACAAAACCCACCTTCTGGTCAAGCAGATTTTCCGGATGGAATACACCGTTGTTGAATCGGAATTGGATGCGCTCTTGCTTGAGAACAACCTCATTAAAAAGTACCAACCGAAATACAATATCCAACTAAAGGACGACAAAACCTATCCATGGATCTGCATCAAAAAAGAGGCTTTTCCGAGGGTTTTTAGTACTCGACGCGTCATCCGCGACGGATCAGAATATTTTGGTCCATACCCAAGTGGGAAAATGATGCATACATTGCTTGATCTCGTAAAGGAGTTGTATACGCTTCGCACCTGTGCGCTTGACCTTACCGGGGAAAAGATAGCGAGAGAGAAATATAAGGTGTGTCTGGAATACCATATTGGTAACTGTAAAGGTCCTTGTGCAGGACATCAGGCAGAGGAAGCCTATCTGGAAGAGGTTGAACAGATCCGGCAATTGTTGAAGGGCAATAGTCAATCGCTGTTAAGCATGTTGAAAACCAGGATGAAGGAACAGGCCGCAGCGTATTTATTTGAAGAAGCACAGAAAACCAAGCTGAAAATAGAATCTTTGGAAAAGTACCGTGCTAAATCCACTGTGGTATCGGCCTCTGTAAAACGCGTAGATGTGTGTACACTTTTAAACGAACAGGACCGTGCCTTTGTAAATTACCTGTCTGTCCAAGATGGTGCCATTGTACATGCCTACACCACCGAGGTGCGCAAAAAATTGGATGAATCCCGGGAAGAGATCCTTGGGTATGTTTTGCCTGAACTTCTGGAGCGTTTTGAAAGCAATACGAGAGAAATAGTGACCGATGAAGCGTTGGATCTTGGATTGGAAAACATTGTCATCACAGTTCCTCAACGTGGGGACAAAAAGGAGCTCGTTGCTCTGTCCAAGCGCAATACGCTGTATTACAAACAGGAACGGCAGAAACAAGAAAAGATCAAGGATCCTGAGCGCCACAGCAAACGCATCATGGAACAGGTCAAACAAGATTTTCGTTTGAAAGAGCTTCCCGAACATATGGAGTGTTTTGACAACTCTAATTTTCAGGGAACCAATGCCGTCTCGGCATGTGTAGTCTTCCGGAATGGAAAGCCCAGCAAGAAGGACTACCGCCATTTCAACGTGAAAACAGTTGAGGGGCCTGATGATTTTGCTACCATGGAAGAGGTAGTATACCGTCGCTACAATCGCTTGCTCGAAGAAGGACAGACCTTGCCTCAGCTCATTATTATTGATGGTGGAAAAGGGCAGCTCGGTGCAGCATTGAATGCCCTCGAAAAACTGAACTTGCGGGGAAAAGTTGCCATCTGTGGCATTGCCAAACGTCTGGAGGAGATCTTTTTTCCCGGTGAGAGCCTGCCACTCTACATCGACAAGCGTTCAGAAAGTTTGAAAGTAATCCAACACATGCGTAACGAGGCACATCGTTTCGGGATTACGCATCACCGCAACAAACGCAGCAAAAACTCTCTAACTTCTGCTTTATTGGACATTCCGGGCATCGGCCCAAAAACACAACAGGAATTGATGAATGCCTTCAAAACAGTTTCGGCGATACAAAGCGCTTCCTTCGAAGAATTGGCAAAAGTGATCGGGGAGGCGAAGGCGAAGTTGGTGAAGAATGGAGGATAGAATATAGACCGCTTACGCTGATAGAGCATAGATCGCTGACGCTCAAAGACAAAAGACCTCAAGAATTCAGGAGTCAGGAGTCGGGAGTCAAGACCTTCACGTTCACTCTCCGCTCTCGCTCTGATTTTTGGGCCGCTTCGCTCAAAAACAAAAGACCTCAAGACTTCAGGAGTCAGGATTTTTTTCTTGGAACAAGGAGTGGCAATGCTTTCTGCGGTGGAATTATGAAATGAACACATTTCAGGTAGATGTCCAGAAAAACAGTAAAAATTGGACATGATTTCACTTGATTGTGATATATTTGAATGAGTATTCATTCTTTATAAACATATAAAATACATTATGACTGATATTTCATTCATAGAATGGGCGTCCATGAGCGACAAAGCACTGGCTGAGTACATCGGGATATTTGTCAGGCACCACCGAATGGAGCAGAACAAAACGCAGAGTGAGCTATCAACGGCAGCGGGAATAAGTCGTTCTACATTAAGTTTACTTGAAAGGGGTGAAACAGTAACTGTTGCCACGCTCATTCAGGTCTTGCGGGTTTTAGATCAATTATCGGTCCTTGGGGCGTTTGAAGTAAGGGATACGCTCAGTCCACTCGCACTTCTGAAACAGCAGAAAGAAAAGCGCCAACGGGCCAGAGGTAAATTTAAAAGCGGTGAAAATAAAAATGAACCAAACTGGTAAGTCATGGTCTTAGCGGAAGTGAAAATATGGAATGAATTAGTCGGCGCAG
Organism: Cryomorphaceae bacterium; assembly: GCA_021298235.1. Next base: position 15,075 of record JAJTDX010000005.1, read on the forward strand.
TGGCATGGGATGCAGAACGAGGGCTAGCCGTATTTGAATACGACCCAAAATTCAAGCGATTAGAATGGGACATCTCACCACTTAAAATGCCGATTTCTGATAACAGGAACCGGTTTTTTTTTCCTGAACTTCGCGTGGATAGAAATACTGCTTACGACACCTTCAAAGGATTGCCGGGATTGTTAGCAGATGCGTTACCCGATAAATACGGCAACCAGTTGATTAACATTTGGCTGGCACGACAGGGAAGACCTTTAGACAGTATGAATCCTGTAGAAATGCTCTGTTTTATTGGGAAGCGCGGTATGGGAGCACTGGAATTTGAACCGGCTAAGCTGAATCAGGAAAAACGAACGTTTTCCATAGAGATCGATAGTTTGGTGGCAACGGCGCAGAAAATACTTCAACAGCGGGAAGCATTTGCCACCCATATCGATAAAGAGGAAGAACAAGCGGTTTTGGAGATCTTAAAAATTGGCACATCAGCCGGAGGGGCGCGGCCAAAAGCCGTAATCGCGTGGAATGAAAAAACAGGAGAGGTACGGTCCGGACAGACTAATGCGCCGGAGGGATTCGGGTATTGGCTAATCAAGCTCGATGGGGTAAGCGATATACAGCTCGGAAGCAGTCACGGATATGGAAATGTAGAAATGGCCTATTACAACATGGCCAAAGCCTGTGGAATTCACATGATGCCTTCGCGCTTGCTGGAGGAAAATGGAAGAGCACATTTTATGACCAAACGGTTCGACCGTGAAGGAGACAACGTGAAGCACCACGTACAAACCTTCTGTGCTTTAAAGCACTTTGATTACAATCTGGTAACGAGTTTTAGCTATGAACAACTCTTCCAATGCATGCGTGAATTAAAACTCAGTTATACCGATGCTGAACAGCTATTCAGAAGAATGGTCTTTAATGTCATTGCTCGGAATTGTGACGACCACACCAAGAATTTTTCCTTTCTCATGAAGCAGGGAGGAAAATGGGAACTCGCACCCGCATACGACTTGTGCCACGCCTATCGTCCCGGGAGCGAATGGGTGAGTCAGCACGCCTTGAGTATCAATGGAAAACGAAAAGACATCACTAAAGCAGATTTGCTGGTCGTTGGTAAATCCATCCAGTGCAAAAAAGCAGGAGAGATCGTGGATCAAATCAATGAGGTTGTACAATGTTGGCGAACATTTGCTGATGAAGTATCCGTAAAACCCGACTTGCGCGATGCCATTGCAAAGACACTTATAAACATCAACTTATAAGGTGAATTTTACGGAATCGTTCTGTTTTTTAGACCGCTTACGCTGATAGAGCATAGATCGCTTCGCTTAAAGACAATAGACAAAAGACCTCAAGACTTCAGGAGTCAGGAGACAAGACTTCCGCTCTCACTCTCCTTCTCATTCTGAATATAGGAGTCAAGGCTCTCGCTCTCACTCTCCGCTCTCGCTCTGATTTTTGGGCCGCTGACGCTCAAAGACAAAAGACTTCAGGAGTCAGGAGTCAAGACCTTCACTCTCACTCTCCGCTCTCGCTCTGATTTTTGGGCCGCTGCGCTCAAAGACCTCAAGACTTCAGGAGTCAGGATTTTTTTCTTGGAACAAGGAGTAGCAATGCTTCCTGCGATGGAATTATGAAATGAACACGTTTTAATTATATGTCCAGAAAAAGAGGAAAAAGTGGACATGAAATGAGTTGAAAATGAACTTCGCCTTTAAAAGAACTGAATCGAACAGTAAAGCGAACAGCAAAAAGGCTTACTGAAGTATTTTGTATATTTTAGTTCATTTAATTGAAGTATTTTGGCTAATTTTATTTTATATCAAAAAGAGGTATTGCAGAAAAAACGATCATAGAAAGATCCATTCTCGACATTTGACGTCATTCACAACGAAAATTACCTAGATTTTGTTTTAGGGAAATTAGAGTAAAATGCTAGGCCAAGAAATTTTTCTTGGAACAAAGAGCAAGGCTTGTCGAACTGAACAAAGAGAATTAAAAATTCTTTTTCGCTCTCATTCTCATTCTCACTCTGAATAAAGGAGTCAAGACATCCGCTCTCACTCTCATTCTGAATATAAACTCCTGCTCTAAGCACTCAGGTGTAACATTTTCATTTTTAACTCGTAGTAGGTGTACAAACAAGCAAAAACACACGCTTTATGAGATCCGCGATTCTGTTCGTTTTTTCCTTTGTTTTCTTCTTGTCAGTAAGTGCTGCGAAAAGCAAAATCACGGTCGTTATCGATCCTGGCCACGGAGGTTCTGACCATGGTCACATATCATCCAATAAAGAGCACATGTCTGAAAAGGAGCTCAATTTGATCATCGCAAAGAAATTTGGTGAAATGATTGAAAAGCAACTCCAGAATGTAACTATCATTTACACGCGAACGGACGACTCCTATCCAAGCTTGAACGACCGGGTAAAACTCGCCAATGGAGCGAAAGCGGATTATTTCATTTCAATTCATTGCAATGCCAATTCAAAAAAATCGGTTCATGGCACTGAGTCACATGTGCACACCATGGAGTCCACAAAATCTGTAGGTTTAGCGCAATCCATGGAGAAGGAGTTCACTTCTTTTGCAGGAAGATACTCACGTGGAGTGAAAGACACAGAAGACCGTGAACATTCATTACAAGTATTGAAATACACAACGATGGCTGGAGTCTTGATCGAATGCGGATTCATGACCAACGAAGATGAGGCAACGTACTTAAATACTGCCAACGGTCAAGAGAAAATAGCCACTTCTATTTTCCGTGCATTCAAGAATTACATTGTGAAGCAACACCCTTCTATTGCCTTCGTAAAAGAAGAACCGAAACAAGATGCAACCGCCAAGAAAGACGATGAAAAAACGGATGCTTCCAAAAGTTATGTAATTCAGATCATGTCCTCGAAACAACCTGTTGATACGACCATTCCTGAGTTCAAAAAAATTGAATTACCGGTCGTCCGCAACGAGGTAGAAACAGGAAGTGCGTATCGCTACAAATATACCGTTGGGCAATACTCTTCTCAGGATGAAGCCCGAAAGGATCTTGAGAAGGTTCAGCAGAAAGGATTTAAAGACGCTTACGTCGTAAAGGTTAACTGACAAAATTTAAGATTGAATTTTTATTCTGTGTTGAATTCCGTAAATTCACGGAAACCAATCTCAGAATTATGGCTACTGTATTCGAAACACGCCTCATAGGAAACATAGGTAAAGATGCCGTTGTCAGGCACATGGAACGAGGCGTTATTGCTATAAATTTTCCGGTGGCTCACAACAAGAACTGGCGCGACAAACGAAACGGTGAAACCAAAACCAAAACCACCTGGGTTAATTGTACCATCTGGAAAAGGGAAGGAGCGAATCTGCGAATCCTGGATTTTTTAAAAAGAGGCGCAATGGTAGAGCTTGAGGGCACCCCCTTCGCTAAGGCCTATGCCCAGGAAGACGGATCGATCCGCACCGAATTGCGATTGAATGTTTCAAAGACCAATATTTTGCGTCCGGCGCGTCACGACGATGATTTTCCGGATGTTGTGGATCAGGAGGATACAGAATTCGATGCCTCTTTGGATGATTTTACACTGGATGAAGAGGATTTTTGAAGAAATTGGCAATTCAAAATTTGGAAAATAAATTCTTTACTTATATTTGCAGTCGCTTTGGATTTCTGATTAAGAAAAACAGTGCAACATTCCTCCTTAGCTCAGTCGGTTAGAGCATTTGACTGTTAATCAAAGGGTCCTTGGTTCGAGCCCAAGAGGAGGAGCAAAAGTGGAAGCCAGCCGTTAGGTTGGCTTTTTTCATTTAACAATATTGGGCGAGATTATAATTCCGACTTGTCGGAAAGTTTATCCTGAGTGAAACAAAGTGGAGACGAAGAAAGCCCACGAGGCGGTTCAGAGCTTAATACAAACTTTGAGATTCGCATCAAGTTCTTAGTGGGCATAAGGTTTAGTACTTCGAAATCGCCTCCTGCGGACAGCTGCAAACTCTTTTCTGCTTTCTCACTTCCTCAGGCGAATGAGATCGTCTTTTAATAGTTCTAATATGTTGATATTCTCTTGAATGGAATTTCTTTGTTCCATATCTGTACAGTTAGCTAATTGCTCTTGGGCATTTCTTATTTTATTGTCTAGCTCTGTAATCTTGTAGTGAAGAGCTTCCTTATTCGACTCATCAGCTGTTTTTCTTTTGGGTTCATGCAGCCGCTTATATTTTTTGTCTATCCTGAATCTTAGGATGAAAAAAGCAACTAATAAAATTATTAATATAAGTCTTGCAGCCCCAACAACCAGTGACCAAGTATCTTCGCCTATGTACGTGAAAAGATATAGTAATGTAAAAAGTAGAAAGATGATCACGTTGATAACAAAGCCAATCAAAACCATTGTCATCATCTTCTCTTCAATGAAACTCTCTTCTTTTTCTTTCATATTATCTGTTTAAGAATTAAATACTCACAACTCAAACTTCACTCCGGTGGAATTGTTGATCACTACCGAAGGCGAACCAACTTTCTGTATGAATTGTATGAAATACTGCGCTCTTTCATCCAACAGCTTGGTTTCTCCTATCCTAAAATCTGGACAAGTACCCTCGGCGAGATGAAAGAATTCCCCGTCGACATTCAAACGATACCCATTTGTTTCAGGGAAATTTCCTTTCACATAAACGGCAATGTGTCCTTTCATGTACGCAAGACGGTATTCTGCACCAATCTGTTCAAGAAATGAGGCAAAAAGAATTGTTTTTCCACTGCAATCCGAGTTTCCTGACATAAGAATCTCGTTCGGACGTTTCAAAATTTCGCTTCCGGCATGTGCTTCGTAATTACTGTATTTTATTCGGTTGGTCACAAAATTCAATAAAACCTGGATTTTTTCCTCCTGCGTCTGACACCCTTGAATTAACTGATCTGTAAAGCGTTTGATGGTGGGTTCATCTTTAATGGAAACGTAGGCACCATGGTTCATCGACATCACAGGGTCGAGCTCTTTGCCATTCTTGGTAATGTAATAGTTGCCCCAATGAATGGTTTTGTTCGAAATGAAGCCCAAGAGCTCTTCATCTGAAACAGTGTACGTGTAAGGGTCATACTCAACAGCAAACTGGATGCCTTTGCGGACGTTAAACAAAGAATCGGGGAAACGGAAAAAGAGCGACTTCTCTCCGTAAAAACGGTATTTCCCCAAATACTGATATCCTCCCTTTTCTTGCGCGAATTCAACAGTTTTAGGATCGATGCAGAGCTGACGTAGGGTTTGAGCGGCGTCAAATGCCTCCTTGTCGATCGAGAAATATAAAAGATGCTCATCGCGTTGATTCACCTCCAACTTAGCCTTTGTACCAGTCAATTGTTCGGAAAACTCAGGGTGCGTGTATCCCGGATAGGCCAAATAGGTCAGTAATGTGGAACGAAGCTCGGCTTGATGATCGACAGGTTCTTCGTAGTAGTATCTTTTCCAAACATAATACCCCAGTGAAAATCCAGCCAAAAGCACAGGGGAAAGAATGAGAACAAGGATTTTATTTCTTTTCGACACGGCAAATCAGTTACAGAAGACTAAACATACGGATTTTCTTTTTTGAAGCACTGTTCTACCCTTCGATTTCTTGTTTGGCAACAGTTTTTCAACTGTGCGATTAGGAAAATAACTCTACTTTTGCACTTTCATTTTTAGCCGCACACATGACTGAATTAAAGAAGATCAAGGCAGCGTTGATATCCGTATACGATAAAGCTGGTTTAGCACCGATCATTGAGGAATTGAATAAGCATGGGGTTACCATCTATTCAACCGGAGGAACACAAACGTTTATTGAAGAAATGAATGTTCCGGTAGAAAGGGTGGAGGACTTGACTTCTTACCCATCCATACTTGGTGGAAGGGTTAAAACGCTACATCCAAAAGTTTTCGGTGGAATTCTAAACAGAAGACATCTACAGAAGGATCAGGAACAAATCGCTGAATACGATATTCCCGAGCTTGACCTGGTGATTGTTGACCTTTATCCATTTGAGGCTACAGTCGCCTCCGGAGCAGCTCATGAAGCTATTATTGAGAAGATCGACATCGGAGGAATTTCACTCATTCGAGCCGCGGCAAAAAATTACAAGGATGTTGTAATTATTCCTTCACAAGGTGAATACGCTTCGTTTTTAGATGTACTTCGCCAACAGGATGGGGCGACTACGATTGAACAAAGGCAGGACTTCGCCAGGGCCGCCTTCAATGTTTCTTCACATTACGACACTCAGATCTATCGGTATTTTGACGGTTCTGAGCATTCGTCCTTCAAAGTGAGCTATCAGGGGGCACATGTACTTCGTTATGGAGAAAACCCCCACCAACAAGGTGTTTTTTATGGAGACCTTGAGGCCATGTTCGAAAAATTACATGGAAAAGAGCTTTCTTACAATAACCTCCTTGACGTCGATGCAGCCGTCAATCTGATGGAGGAATTCAAAGAGGACGACCCGACTTTTGCTATTCTCAAGCACAACAATGCCTGTGGACTTGCAACGAGAAGCACCCTCAAACAAGCGTATGAGGACGCACTTGCAGGTGATCCAGTGAGTGCTTTTGGGGGAATTCTGATAGCGAACAGAGTGTTGGATGGGGAAACTGCAGTAGCTGTGAATGAGCTCTTTTGTGAAGTAATCATTGCGCCTGGATATTCTTCCGAAGCACTGGAGTTATTGAAGTCTAAAAAGAACCGAATTCTTCTGGTTCAAAAGGAGATTGACCTGCCCAAAAAGCAGTTCAGGACCATACTGAACGGAGTACTCGAACAGGATAAAGATTTGTTGACGGAAACAAAGGTTCATCTTAGCCCAAGAACCAACAAAACACCTACTGAATTTGAAATTGAAGACCTGCTTTTTGCAAATAAGCTCGTTAAACACACCAAATCGAATACGATCGTTTTGGCTAAAAACAGACAATTGCTTGCGAGTGGTACCGGACAGACTTCCCGTGTTGATGCGCTAAGACAAGCAATTCACAAGGCTCAAAGCTTCGGTTTTGATTTGCAAGGTGCCGTGATGGCATCAGATGCTTTTTTCCCTTTCCCTGACTGTGTAGAAATCGCGCACAATGCCGGGATTACAGCAGTTGTTCAACCAGGCGGTTCAATTAAGGATGACTTGTCAATAGACTATTGCAATGCCCATGATATAGCGATGGTATTTACCGGAAATCGCCACTTCAAACATTAATCTTTTTTTTTTCAATTTATTGTAACAAAAACGCGAATTTTACGATTAAGAGCAGACATGCACTTGTACACGTTTTAATACGTCAAAACTAAAATGGGTTTATTTAGCTTTTTAACACAGGAGATCGCAATTGACCTTGGAACGGCAAATACGCTGATCATTCTAAATGATAAGGTGGTGGTAGATGAGCCGTCTATCGTTGCCAAGGATATCCAGACCGGCAAGGTAGTCGCCATCGGTAAAAAAGCACAACAAATGCATGGGAAGACCCACAAGCTCATTGAAACGGTTCGACCCTTAAAAGACGGAGTGATTGCTGACTTCCAGAGTGCTGAGCAGATGATTCGTGGGATGATCAAGATGATCAATCCGGGCAGAAGTCTTTTTAACCCGACATTGAGAATGGTGATATGTATTCCATCAGGGATCACGGAGGTAGAAAAGCGAGCGGTACGTGACTCTGCGGAGCATGCAGGCGCTAAAGAGGTGTACTTGATACACGAGCCAATGGCTGCAGCGATCGGGATCGGAATCGATGTTGAAGAGCCAATGGGAAATATGATTATTGACATCGGCGGAGGTACTTCCGAGATCGCCGTCATTGCCCTGGGAGGAATCGTGTGTGACAAATCTATTCGAATTGCCGGTGACGATTTTACGAATGACATTGAAGAATACATGCGACGCCAGCATAACATTCTCGTCGGCGAACGCACAGCAGAACAAATCAAAATTGAAGTTGGAGCTGCGCTTCCAGAGTTAGACAACCCACCGGAGGATTTCGCTGTTCGGGGAAGAGATTTGATGACGGGTATTCCCAAGGAAATTGTAATTTCTTACACGGAGGTTGCCAATGCATTGGATAAAACAATCTCAAAGATCGAAGAAGCGATCCTGAGCGCATTGGAGATGACACCTCCCGAATTGTCTGCAGATATTTACAAAACCGGAATCTACCTAGCCGGCGGTGGATCGATGCTCCGAGGATTGGATAAGCGTATTTCGGCGAAAACAAAGTTGCCGGTTCACATTGCAGAGGATCCGCTTCGTGCTGTTGCCCGCGGAACAAGTATTGCACTCAAAAATATCGACAGGTTCCAGTTCCTGATCAGAGATTAAGATTGTGACGAGGTCCCGCTGAAATCAGTGGGATTTCTTATTTTTGTCTATGCGCAATCTCATTGCCTTTTTTAGGCGGTTCAGAGTTTTCTTGGTTTTCATCGTTTTGCAGATCTTTGCGTTGTCTGTTTATTTTTCTTTTTTGCAGTTCCCAAGGTCCCAATATCTGACAAGCGCTTCGTATGTCTCTGGAAATATTATGGAGGTTCGAAATGATATTACCAAGCATTTTAACCTTAGCTTAAACAATGATAAGCTCCAAAAAGAAAACATTTGGCTTCGGCAACATCAACCATCCAATTTTCTGCGATTGGAAAGCAAAAAAGTCAGGATCGATGATACGCTATATGACCAGCAATACCTTTTCATACCGGCCACAGTAATCAACTCAACAGTTACGCGACGCAATAATTATTTCACGTTGAATGTCGGTCGTGCGCAAGGAGTGGTGAGAGGGATGGGTGTCTTTTCTGATAAAGGTGTTGTGGGGATTATACATAATTCGAGCGACCATTTCTCCGTCGTTAAATCAGTCCTTACAGAAAACATTAACATCGATGTACTGATCGAACCCATTGGTTTATTCGGCCTTCTAAAGTGGGATGGACGTGATTCCCGACGGGGCACCATTACCGGAATTTCAAATGACCTCAAAATAAAGAAATGGTCGCGCGTTGTTACCAGAGGCGGTTCGGGTATTTTTCCACGTGGTTTGAACGTAGGAAAGATTGAGGAACTAAAACCAATTGAAGGAAAACCTCTTTGGGATGTAGTGGTGAGGTACTCTGAGGATTACCGCACACTGCAAAGGGTATACGTGATTAAGAACCTCATGCAAAAAGAACAAACTGAACTCGAGTCCAATATCCCACCGGATAAAGAAGAATGAACGATCTGTTAAAACATAGTATACGATTCTTTGCCCTGTTTATCATTCAGGCATACATACTTAACCAGCTGGAGATTGGCTTTGGAATCCAATTGATGGTGTATCCTTTGTTCATTATGCTTTTGCCATTTGATCTCGGATTGATCTACCTCATGCTTCTTGCGTTTGGCATGGGAATATTGATAGATGCTGTTTCGAACACGTATGGCCTCCACACCTCTTCCCTTGTGTTTTTTGCTTATCTCAGGCCTTTTATTATGAAACTATTCTCTCCCCGAGATGGTTACGAGAAGGTAAGGGAAGGCAATATTTTTGAAATGGGTTCCAGATGGTTTATATACGTTTTTGGCGGACTTCTCGCCATTCACCATTTTTGGTTTTTTCTTCTTGAGGTTTTCAGATTGGATGAGGTGTTATTTATTCTTCGTAAAACAATCTTGAGCGTTCCACTCTCTTATCTGCTGTGTTATCTATTGCAGGCCCTGTTTATTTCTAAGCCGAAAGAGAGATGAATTTTGACAGCCGAAAATACGTACTCATCACCTTCATTATCCTGGTGGGGATTATTTATACGCTGCGCCTGTTCTACATGCAAGTAATCGATGACAGCTGGCATCTACGCGCTCAGGAAATTGCTGAAAAAAGAAAAGAGATAACGCCGCCTCGTGGAATTCTATTCGACAGACACGGAATAAAAATAGTTGCAAACCGAACGTATTATAACCTGATGATGGTCGAGGCCAACATCACTAAGCTCGATACGGTGGCATTTGCCAAGCTCCTCGGCTGGACAACTGAAGAAGTAAGACAGCGCTTTGATGCCATCCGAGAGGGAGAAGGCTCTTATTTTAACAAGAGCACCGGAAAACGCACATCCAATTACCAAAAAATAAGGGCATATCCATTTATCAAAGAGATGACGCTGGAGGAAATCGCCCGTATTGCCCCACATCTTGAAAATTTTCCCGGCTTTTATGAAGAAGTCACCAGTATGCGGAGTTACCCATACGCAAATGGAGCAAACATTGTCGGTTACCTTTCGGAGGTGTACCGGGAAGAAATTGAAGAAGATCGTTTCTATAAACCGGGTAATAATATCGGCCGTGCCGGACTGGAGCGGTATTACGAAAACGAATTGCGCGGACGAAAGGGAATAAAATATATTGTGACGAGCGCCTTAAACAATGACATCGAGTCCTATGCCGGAGGAAAGTACGACACCACTGCAAAACAGGGTCCGCCGTTGAAATTAGGGGTCGATATTCTTTTACAAGCCTACGGAGAAAAATTACTGGAGGGCAAACGAGGATGTATTGTTGCCATCGAACCTTCCACAGGCGAAATCCTAACCTTGGTATCCGCACCTTCTTACGACCCGAATCTGTTGATAGGAAAAAGGAACATCTCTTCCAATTACCCCAAATTGGCTAAAGACCCCAGCAAACCATTGTATCCACGTCCACTTGCTGCTGAGTACCCTCCGGGCTCCACATTTAAGTTGCTGAATTCCCTTATTGGATTGCAGGAAGGAGTAATTACGCCAGAATCCGGATTTCCATGTAATAAATCAATGGTTGGCTGCCATGATCACCCAAGTGCAGGCAACCTTGCAGACGCCATAAAGCATTCTTGTAATCCCTATTACTATGCTGTTACCAGACGCATTATTCAACAAGGAAAGAAAAAAAACAATTTTGCGGATGCTGAAATTGGACTGGCGTTGTGGGCAAAATATATGCACAGCTTTGGACTCGGAAAGAAACTTGAAACAGACATCACCGGTTTGCGCTCCGGTTTAATCCCTAATCCAGCTTATTATGACAAATGGTACGGCCACCATCGTTGGGCGTTTTCTACAATTCGTTCGATTTCCATTGGACAGGGAGAGGTAATGCTCACTCCCTTACATCTTGCCAATATTGCAGCATTGATCGCAAATAGAGGTTGGTACGTAACACCACATTTCGTGCGCTCGATTGGCAATGCCGGACCTTCTCCGGAATATAAAAAACGGCATTATACCATGGTAGATAAAAAACACTACGATGTGATTGTAGAAGGCATGCGACGGGTAGTATATGAGGCAGGTGGAACAGGAAAAAGAGCGCAGCTTAAAGATATTGTTGTTTGCGGTAAAACAGGAACAGTTCAGAATCCACACGGAGACGACCACTCTGTTTTTATTGCGTTTGCTCCAATGGACAAACCGAAAATAGCGATTGCAGTATTTATCGAAAATGCCAAGGGGGGTGGAGGACTTTGGGCTGCACCCACTGCAGGATTGATGATAGAAAAATATCTTACTAGAAAGGTGACGGAGAAGGACCGTGAACAAACAATACTTCAGGCTAAATTTGCTTACAGGGAATGAGACAGAATGAATCACTTGTAGCAAATGTTGATTGGCCGCTTTTTGCGGTTTATATGGTCATGCTTATTCTGGGGATTGCTACGGTATATTCCACAGCATACAACCATGAGCACCCGTTCCTGTTCGATTTTTCACAGAAATATGGCAAACAGGTTATTTGGTTGCTTGTATCGCTCTTTCTCGGTTTAATGGTTTTCCTTATTGACTCCGATATCTACAGGAAATTCTGTGTGCCGATCTACATGTTCACACTCGCGCTGCTGGTGGTGGTTCTGTTCATGCCTCCGGTTCATGGGGCACGCGCCTGGCTTGGTATTGGTACTCTGGGAATCCAGCCGGCGGAATTTGCAAAAATAGGCACTGGTTTGATTCTGGCACGATACATCAGCAATGTGAATGTAAAGCAGCAAACGATCCAAACGGTTCTGTATGCGAATGCCATCATTCTTATTCCTATGATTTTGATCTTGTTACAACCTGATGCGGGAACCTTTGTGGTGTTTACCTCTTTTCTGTTTGTAATGTACAGAGAGGGTATTACTTATGACCCATTGATATTGAAGATTGTCAACAGTATACCAGGAGTGAGATTCAAGCAGACGTGGGTGGGGAGTCACTTCATTCCCATCCTGTTTGTGGTAGTCTTTCTCAGTCTGGTGACCTTGCTTATGAGCAATGAACGGATATCCTTTGGATTCCTGCCCGGGGTTATTTTTTCAGGCTTCTGGAGTGTGATGATCTTTTTAACGGTCTTTGCCATTTTTCTCTCATTTGCATCTAGATTAATTGCTTCTAAAAGAGAACGCAATCGCGCAGGGCTAATTATTCTGATCGCATTTGTGCTCGCTACGATTCTGGCTGCTATCGTGAATTATGGTTTTCAGGGGTTGGCTGAACATCAAAAAGACAGAATTGAACTTTTTCTTGGATTGAAGGAAGATCCTGATGGGGAAGATTACAACCGAAACAGGGCAATGGCAGCGGTCGGTTCGGGCGGTATGCTGGGTAAAGGCTACAACAATGCCTCCGTATCCAGTGTAGAAAGCAACCATGTGCCGGAGAGCGAGACGGATTTTATCTTTTGTCCCTTTGCTGAAGAATGGGGATTTCTGGGAGTGATCATTTTGGTCTCTCTGTATATGTTCATGTTGCTTAGGATTATTGCTATTGCTGAAAGACAGCGCTCTACTTTCAATAGGGTTTATGCCTACGTTGTCGCCATGATTCTTTTCTATCACTTTGCCATCAATATTGGAATGAACATCGGGTTTGCCCCGGTCATTGGAATCCCTTTACCGTTCTTCAGCTACGGGGGATCTTCCATGATGTCCTTCTCTGTTATGATGTTCATTTTACTCAAACTGGACAGCCAGCGCAGAGACATTCTGAATTAACAGGCAATTGAGAAAATGAAAGATTTGTTACTTTTACCTAAAAGAATACAACCATGAACAGGTTAGCACCTAAAAACACGGGACTTCCGGAAGAGACGGTTAAGAAAATGACGTACATTTTCTGGGGCTTGGCGATGTTTCCTTTTCTGTTGGTGACATGTCTTATTCTATTCCAATCAGAAGATGATCTTCCTCCTGTTGAAATGTTGGATAATCCTCCCGAGCTTCAGGCTTCAATTGTGCTCGCATCAGATGGCAAGACTGAACTGGGTCGTTACTGGAAGGTAAATCGCACAAGTGTTTCCTACAAGGAGATCTCTCCATTTGTAACGGATGCACTTATTTCAACGGAAGATGAGCGTTTTCTGGAACACTCCGGGGTAGATTTTCGAGCTTTGGGACGTGCCGTGGTGAACCTGGGGGGGGCCGGTGGTGCATCGCCGATCACTCAGCAGCTTGCGAAGTTATTATTCACCTTACAGCAACGGGAGCGCGAAGAACTAGCCCGTGCAATGGGAGAGTCTATAAGTAATGGCAGTAGTCGAATTGGCAGACTTTTCAGCAGGGTGGGTGAAAAAGCACGGGAAAACATCATTGCTACGAGGTTGGAACAGAGATTTTCAAAGGAAGAGATCATCACCATGTATCTCAATCAGTTCGATTTTCTATACAACGCAGTGGGGATTGAAAATGCGGCAAAAGTATATTTTAATAAAAAACCATCTCAGCTGAGCAAAGATGAGGCTGCCATGCTTGTCGGTATGTGTAAAAACCCGACACTGTATAATCCTTACACGTTTAAAATCCGAAATTACCGCACGAAGATAGCCAATGAAAAAGGCATCAAACCGGAGGACGTAACTCGTGAGGAAATTCTTGAACGTCGAGCGGCCGACTCGCTCCGAGCTCATGAAAGACGTAATCAGGTACTTTTCCAGTGGCTCAAAAACAGTGAGTCAGAAAATGAGGCGCTTCGAAATCCAATTACCCGTGAAGAGTACGATAAATTGAAGGATAAACCATTGGCAGTCAATTACCAGGAGGTAGATCACAAACAAGGTTCGGCACCCTATTTTCGTGAAGCAGTTCGAAAAGAGCTCACAACGATCTTGATGGAAAAATCAACGGATGGTACCTGGAAATATCACCGTCAGGATGGAAGTCCTTATGATATTTATCGCGATGGGCTAAAGATTTATACTACAGTAGATGCCAATTTACAGTCCCATGCTGAGGCGGCTGTAGAAAGACACCTGAAAGAAAACCTGCAGTCTGCATTTGATGATAACAACAAACGAGTTCGGAACTTCCCTTTCTCGAACGATCTGTCAAATGATGAGGCAGAGTCCATCATGCGCACGGCACGTTTAAACTCACCTAGATACGCTGCATTGAGCAGTGCGGGTATGTCAGATGCTGATATTGTTGCCAATTTCAATACGCCTACACCCATGCGTGTTTTTTCCTGGAAAGGAGACAAAGATACGACCATGACTCCCAATGATTCGATACGGTATTATAAATCCTTCTTACATGCGGGAATGATTTCCATCGAGCCACAAACAGGGTTTGTAAAAGCTTGGGTGGGAGGAGCAAATTTCCGTCATTTTGCCTTCGATCACGTGCGTCAGGGGAAACGTCAGGTGGGTTCTACGATCAAACCGTTTGTCTACGCAACCGCCATGGCCATGGGCGTGGTCAAGCCTTGTACCGAATTTGCAAATACCTCATATTGTGTCGACCTTCAGGATGCAGACGGAAATATTGATGGCCGTTGGTGTCCTAAAAATGCAGGTGGTTCGGACGCCGGAGTGGTTTCTGCTTCGACAGGACTTGCACAGTCGATGAACAACATTACGGTAGCCGTTATGGCTCGTATGGGAGGTTACTCGGGACCTAAGACGATTTCAAAGATGCTTGCTGAGATGGATATACATCTTACTCCTGAACAAGAGGTGCCCTCCTTGTGCTTAGGGATCATGGATCTCTCCCTGTATGAACTCGTGGGTGCGCAATGTATTTTCGCCAATAACGGAATTTACAACCGTCCTACGACCATTCTTCGTGTAGAAGATCGCAACGGAAATGTCATTTATAGTGCTAAATCCTATTCCAAGGAAGTCTTGGATGAAAGCGTGGCGTATGAAACCCTTCAGATGATGAAAAAGGTTGTCACACAGGGAACTGCCGGAAGCTTAAGAGGCGGACAGTCCTGGGGGAACGTACTTGCTCCTACAGCGGGAAAGACCGGAACAACCCAAAGTAATTCTGATGGTTGGTTTGTAGGACTTACCCCTGATCTGGTGACCGGAGTTTGGGTTGGTGCTGAAGACCGCGGGGTACGTTTCCGTTCTATGAACTGGGGCCAAGGGGCGCGTATGGCTTTACCGATGTATGGATATTATATGCAAAAGGTTTACAAAGATCCTGTCGTTGCCCTGTCAACATTAGATTTTAGCAGGCCTGAATCGTATGATGCGTCTCAGTTTTCTTGTTCAGGAGGAGATTACATAGCAGTACCGGAAGAAGAAGAAGAAAATCCATTTGGAATAGAATAATGAACAAAGTAGTAAAGAACGTTGAAGATGCCCTTCAGGGGATAGAAAGCGGAATGACGCTCATGCTTGGAGGATTTGGTTTGTGTGGAATTCCGGAGAATTCTATCGCGCAGTTGGTGAAAATGGGAGTGAGAGACCTCACGTGCATATCAAACAATGCCGGCGTGGATGATTTCGGACTCGGTCTTCTATTGCAGCAGAGACAGATCAAAAAAATGATCAGCTCTTATGTGGGAGAAAATGCTGAATTTGAACGTCAAATGTTGTCAGGTGAACTCATTGTAGATCTTATTCCCCAAGGGAGCTTAGCGGAGCGTTGCCGAGCTGGGGGAGCCGGGATTCCTGCCTTCTTTACCCCAGCCGGATTCGGAACAGAGATTGCTGAAGGCAAGGAAGTTCGCGAATTCAATGGCAAGCCTCATATCCTTGAGTCCGCACTGACGGCTGATTTTGCAATTGTAAAAGCATGGAAAGGCGACACGGAAGGAAATCTGGTGTATAAGGCTACTGCGATGAACTTCAACCCTATGATGGCCATGGCCGGAAAGATCACAATTGCTGAAGTTGAGGAGCTGGTGCCTGCAGGAGAGCTGGACCCCAACCATATTCATACACCCGGAATTTTTGTACAACGGATCTTTAAGGGTGAACGCTTCGAAAAACGCATAGAGCAACGAACGGTTCGTCCACGAGCTTGACGCATTTACACGCTGCATGACGGCAGAAGCTCAACCTAAAAATCACATACATTTTCACAACCTGGATGTGTTGCGTTTTATAGCCGCCTTTATGGTTGTAATTGTGCATGGGTACTCTGCGATTTTAGGATGGGAAGGACTGCCCGAACCACTCAGGCGAGATCCTTCCAATGTCTATTACACGGATGATAACCTCAATCAGCTGGGTTTATTTTTGAAAAATCTAATTCAGAATTTTGATCTCGGTGTGGAGTTTTTCTTTTTGATCTCCGGGTTTTTGATCACCTACCTCATGCTCTCCGAAATACAGCTAGTCGGTAAATTAAACATTCCAAAATTTTACATGAGACGCTTGCTAAGGATTTGGCCACTCTATTTTTTTATTATCGCCATTACTCCTTTTATAGTTCATTGGACCAATGCACCAGAGCCCCATTACTGGTGGAATGTTTTTTTTGTCAATAATTATATCGCGATCAAAGAAAATCTCCATGAACCAGGATTAGCACATCTCTGGTCAATTTGTGTGGAGGAACACTTTTATCTAATCTGGCCATTGCTCATTTATGTCATTCCGACCAGAAAACTACCGGTTCTTTTTGCGAGTATAATAGTTCTTTCAGTAGCTTCTCGCTGGTATTATTTTTATAACAATCAAGACTGGCTCATTCATACTCAATTGAACACACTCTGCCGCATGGACACCCTGGCTATAGGAAGTTGGATAGCGTGGATAGCGATTTACAAACCCTTTGAAGTTCGCACCTCTGGGTGGATCCGGGGGATGGTGTATATTGTTCTTCTACTGCTCCTGTGTTTTGATAATTCCCATCAGACGGATAGTTTTTTTCTGGTTGCATTTAAACGTCTGGTATATACTGCTTTTTTCAGTTTTCTACTCCTCAATTATTTATTCAATCCGGGAGCTTGGTTTAATTTTAAAAGGAAGAACTTTCTGCATTATTTAGGCAAAATATCCTTTGGAATCTACATGTACCATAACATTCTGTTTGGTATTCTATTTCAAAAAATCTTGTTGAATAATCAAATCCTCGGCTTTTGGATCTTTTGGATCATTTATATTTCAATAGTCCTAGGATTGTCTATTTTGAGTTATGAACTTTTTGAAAAACACATTTTAAAATTAAAGGACAGATTTGCTGTAGTGAGGACAAACCGATAAACATCACTCGAAAAATATACGTTAAATTTACAAGGGTAATTCTAAAACCATTGCAACATTTTTGAATCATGGCACTTGACAAAAACGGTATCGCGAAGCGCATCGCACAGGAACTTAGAGACGGCTGGTATGTGAATCTCGGAATAGGTATTCCGACGTTGGTAGCCAATTATATTCCTGAAGGAATAGAAGTGGAATTTCAGTCGGAGAATGGTGTATTGGGCATGGGGCCGTTTCCTTTTGAAGGAGAGGAAGATGCAGACCTGATCAATGCCGGAAAGCAAACGATTACCGTGCGAAAAGGTGCAGTGTTTTTTGATTCTGCGACTTCTTTTTCCATGATCCGTGGAAAACATGTGCAATTGACAGTGTTGGGAGCGATGGAGGTTTCCCAGAACGGAGATATTGCCAACTGGAAGATCCCTGGAAAAATGGTCAAGGGTATGGGAGGAGCAATGGACCTGGTGGCCTCGGCGGAGAATATCATCGTTGCTATGATGCATTCCAACAAGGCCGGAGAATCAAAGATTCTTAAGGAATGTACTTTGCCGTTAACCGGTGTGGGCTGTGTGAAGAAAGTCGTAACAGAACTGGCTGTACTTGAAATAAAGGACAATAAATTTCACCTTATCGAAAGGGCCCCAGGAGTGAGCGTTGAGGAGATTGTAGCCAAAACTGAAGGAGACCTTGTGGTGCCTGAATTTGTGCCGGAGATGAAGATCTGATGGTATGGAATGAACAAAAGGCAATGTGGTTGCTTCGGAGCGCCACACTCTTTTTTACCAGTCTATGGTTGCTTTATGTAGGTTTTTCCGGTGAAGTTCCCGCTGATCCGGGAGACGGGGTAATGCACTTTTTTTATGCGCAGGCCTCGTGGTCTGATCCATCACTTTTTCTTCATCATTGGGGAAAACCGCTGTTTATTCTACTATCCTCAGGTTTCGCTCAATTCGGATTTTCAGGCATGATCGTGTTCAATGTAGTCGTATTTGCTGCAACGGTTTGGACAGGTTACCAGATCCTAGACCAGTATCGGTGTAGCAGGTGGTTGCAAAGCATTTTCCCCCTTCTCCTGGTGTTGGCCAATGACTTCACTGTAACCATCGTTGGTGGACTGACGGAACCGCTTTTCAATCTTGTACTTGTTTTCGCATATTTCCTTTTTCTTAAGGGACGATATGGCCTGTTCGCCGTGCTTATTTCGTTTCTGCCCTTTTTGAGAAGTGAAGGCCAACTAGTGATTCTCATTGCTCTTGCTCTTCTTTTATGGAAACATGCCTTTAGGGAAAGTAGTTTGTTGCTATCTGGATTTCTTATTTATGCCCTTGTCGGAGTTATGGCATCAAAAAGTTTTTGGTGGTACTTTACGGAAAGCCCCTATCATATGAGCAATGGGATTTATGGCAAAGGCACTTGGGATCACTACCTTATTTCGTACAAGGCCTATCTCGGAAATGCCGGATTGGTTGTTTTTATTCTTGGAACGGTTTCCTTTACCATACAGCTGATTCGAAGGCAATACCAAAACGTATTATTACCCGAATTTCTTCTAGCATTTGGGGTGTTCCTTGGAGTTTTGGCAGCCCACTCTTATTTCTGGGCGACCGGTCAAAATGGTTCGATTGGACTTACACGTATTGCCACACAGGGCATGCCGCTCTTTCTTTTGGTTCAACTTTCCCTGATTTCGAAATTCTCTTTTTTAAACGATTCACGCTCCCGCCTTTTTGGAGTGGGGGCGCTGTTTCTAGCACTGGCCGTGCTTAAGTCACCGCATTTCCCCGTGAAAGCTGGTCCTATGGAAAAACAGCTCCTGAAGGCTGCCGATTTTCTTAAGAAGAAAACCCCACATCGGTACAAAGTGCTTTACCATTATCCATTGTTGGTATTTGCCTATGGAGAAAATCCATTCATTGGTGGGAATAGATTGAGACATTCCTATTTTCATGACTTTCACAAGCGTCTCGATACAGAGATTTTGCTTGGAGATTTCATCGTTTGGGATAGCCATTTTGGTCCTGTAGAAGCAGGATTGCCTCTGGATACGCTGAGGAGGCACGAAGAGTTTGTTCTGGTGCATGAATTTCTCTTCACACAAGGAGATGCTTCTCAGGGTGGGGTGAAGGTCTTTCAGTATATTCCACGTTCGAAGCAAGTTTCTGTTAACCAAAAAATTACGAATGTAAAGCTTGAGCCAATTAATGTAGATCCCAAAAAGGAATTTATATCTATTCTGGAAAAGGTCTCAAATCCAAAGAAAGACGTGTCTTTGACCTTAGTAATAAGTACAGAAACCCAAGGCTTAAAGTTGATTTACGACCACAATCACGGGGAACAATATAGCGCCAGTGACCTTTTTCCGGGCAAAAAGCAAGAGTTCACCTTCGAATGGTCCTCGGAAGGATATACGGATGTTTATATCTGGAATCCTGAACGAACTTCAGGAATCGTGTCCCTAGAAAGTATTCTGGTGAAAGAGCATGTGTTTCATCCGGTGATGAAGTGATCAACGGTAGAAGTTCATTTCATCGATGTACTTATGCACCGGTTCAGTAAGCAGGTAGCGCACATCTTTTCCTTCTTTAATCGCTTGACGGATAAAACTGGCTGATACCTTCATTACAGGAGCGTCTTGGCAGATAATGACGTTGGGGTGCGCAGCAAACCCATTCTTCAAGGTCGCAGGATCGATATGCGTAAGTTCGTCCTCTTCCTGTAGGGTAAGCACTCTCGGATACACATAGATCTTGTGCTGCTGAAGGAGAATCTCATGGTTGTACCATTTGTGCAAGGTGCGAAGGTTGTCTTCTCCCATGATCAGAGAGAATTCGTGTTCGGGATGTTTCTCCTTTAGATAGGCCAGTGTGGTCACCGTGTAACTTGGCTTGGGTAAGTGAAACTCGATGTCACTTGCACGTAATTTAAAATTGTCATCAATAGCGGTGCGAACCAATGCTAGTCGATGATAATCCGCTAATAGTGTTGATTTCTCTTTCAACGGATTTTGTGGAGTTACTACGAGCCATACCTGATCAAGTCCAGTGTATTCGGCCATGTAATTTGCAATGACCAAATGTCCAATGTGAATAGGATTGTAAGTCCCGAAGTAGAGTCCGATTTTCATGAGCTCAGGAAATCTGAAACAATGGTTTTTGCTGCAGCTATGGCTTTATCCAGATCATCATTGATCAGCACATGATCGAATTCGCTGGCAGCACCTAGTTCTTTTCGCGCTTTGGCCATGCGCTGAGCGATCTTGTCTTCGGTTTCTGTACTTCTGAAGCGCAGTCGGCGCTCCAACTCGTCATAACTCGGAGGTTGAACAAATATCGCCAACGCATTCGCGCCAAAGATCTGTTTCAAATTCAGTCCTCCTACAACATCTACATCAAAAATCACGGCATTTCCTTTTTTCCAAATGCGTTCTACTTCGGAACGAAGGGTGCCATAGAAATTATTCGTATAAACCTCTTCCCATTCTACGAACGCATTTTCTTCAATCTTTTTTTGAAAACCTTCGATGCCCAGAAAATGATAATCTTTTCCGTCTTTTTCAGTTGGTCTGGGATCACGACTGCATGCAGAAACGGAAAACTCCATGTCTAGGTCTGAATCCAGTAAGGCATGAACGATTGTTGTTTTTCCGGCACCTGAAGGAGCAGAGAAAATAACGCATTTGCCTTGTATTTCTGTTTGCACGATTGGGATTATAAGGTATTTAGAACTTGTTCCTTGATCTTTTCCAACGCATCTTTCATTCCAACGACCAACTTCTGCATTTCTACATGGTTGCTTTTACTTCCTAACGTATTGATTTCCCTTCCAATTTCTTGTGAAATAAAACCAAGTTTTTTTCCCGAGTTGGGGGTACTTAGCGTTTGCATGAAATAATCGAGATGATTCGTGAGACGCATTTTCTCCTCGGAAACGTCCATCTTTTCAATGTAAAAGATCATCTCCTGCTCTAATCGATTCTGATCCGGTTGTGCTTGCAATTCTTCCAATCCTTTTCGAATGCGATCTTTGACTGTTTCGATGCGTTCCTGTTCGTATTGAGGAATACCTGCAAGAAATGAACGGATATCTCCGATTCTTACTGAAAATTCATTTTCGAGCGCCTTGCCTTCCTGACGGCGAAAAGTATTCAGGGCATCGCAGGCTTGTTTTGTAAGATCAAGGATCCAGGTTTTCTCTGCTTCGCTCAGTTCTTCACGTTCATTATTATAGATGTCAGGCATCCGAAGGATGAGGCTTAGATAGTCCTCGGTCTTTCCGCCGATCAGTGTATTGACTTCTTGAAGATCTCTGAAATAGGCTTTTGCCAAGTCTTTATTGATCGAAACAGACTTCGTGTCTCCCGTACTATCGATCTGAACAATCAGGTCTATTTTGCCCCGATCAAGGTGCTCTGCAATAAGGTTTCGGATATGAGGTTCCAACTCTTTGTAGGTGGATGCCAACCGCATGTTCAGGTCAAGAGATTTGCTGTTCAGGGAACGTAGCTCAATCGTGACTTTTTTCCCTTCAAATGTACCGGAAACCTTACCGAAACCGGTCATGGACATCAACATAGCCTTAATTTTTCTTCAAAAGTAGGAAAAAATGCCGACAGGCATTGGACGACAATCAAGGCGCATGTTTCTAAATGAACTACTTTTGAATCATGATCTTGTATAATGTCACAGTCAGCATCGATCCAGAAATAGGAGAAGAATGGCTACATTGGATGCGCACTCAACACATACCTGATGTTATGGCAACGGGATGTTTTGTCGAAAGTCGGATCTCCCGCATTCACGGGGAGGAAGAGGGAGGACTTACTTACTCTATCATGTACCTCTGTAAGGATCAGCAAAAAATGGACGAATACAGAGACCTACATGCTCCTTTACTTCAAAAAGATCACAGTGATCGGTATGCGGGAAAATTTGCGGCTTTCAGAACGTTTCTTTCTGTAATTGAAGAGTTTCGCCCATGAGTGTTCGTGCTAAAAAACACCTCGGACAACATTTTCTTACAGACAAGAACATTTGTCGCAAGATCGCAGGACACTATGGTGCTCATCATGGATGTAGACGTGTGCTTGAGATCGGTCCCGGAATGGGCGCACTCACAGAGTTCTTGCTGGAACGTGAGGATCTTGAGGTCTCCGTACTGGATGTGGATGGGGAGTCGGTC
>JAJTDX010000006.1 GCA_021298235.1 Cryomorphaceae bacterium
TAATTAGAACCTCCGTCTATGCTGATCCAATCAAATTTTTCACCAACCAACAGTTTGAGGACAATCTAAATTCAAACATCAATGTGCCGGGCACACCAGGAGGAAGTATGATTCCAGGATTAAAATCATTCATAAATAACAGGCGAAACAGTGTGGCGCCTCAGGTGTCCTCTTTTTGTATTCTTCAGTCAGAAGAACATGTAAAAAATGAACTGAATATTTTTCCCAATCCCGTAAATGAGGAATTGCATGTAGAATTGAATTCGGATGAAGCAATGAATATTGAAATCGTGGATATGGCCGGGAAAGTCCTATTTAAACAATTGTTTTTACCCGGATTACCAGTAAGCACATCACATTTAAAGAATGGAATGTATATACTCATGGTACCTGAGAAAAATCTCTCCATTCCATTTTCCGTAGTGCACTAACCGGAGGAAGTTTCGGACCACCCGTTTAATTGAGCGCACTGCTCACCTAATAAGATTGGAATCCGCTATAAACAGAAGATAGTTTCGTGACTTTGATTGTCACGATAAATTTTCTGCCTATGAAAAATCCAAGTATTCTATTCAAGCGGTTGATCGCCTTGATCGGTTTTTTATTATTCGCCATACCGCTATATGCGCAAACTCAGTTGCCGGAATGTGAGGCTGATGTTCCTTTTTTTGACATCGATCTGTCCGGAAGTCCTGACACCTCCTTCACAACGCCTCAGGTTGAAAGAAATGGTGCCTGTTGTGGTTCCACAAACTCCGATCTGTATCTTTCATTTTATGTTGACCTCCATCCACAGGTTGCGATGGTAGAAATTATAGTTGCACCCGGGTATGCAGATCCTGAAGGATCGGGCTCATATCACATCATTTCTGGTGGAGACCTGACCACTCCAGGAGATTGCGGAACAGCCATCGCCGGGGGAGATCCAGTGTGTATTTCCGAATCAGGACCCTATAAAATCACCTACGGCAAACCGGGAAAAAACAACATTAAATATATTTTCAGACAAATACCTAGACCAACCTATCCTCCTGATGGACATACCCGTGTAGGCTGTGCACTGCCCTTACCAATTTACGGCCTCGACAACATTGAAATACATTCCATTAATTCATCCGAGGGTATAACCATTCCTGATCAATACAACTCGCTATTGAGTTGCGTAAATTGCAGCACACCGACCTTCACTCCTGGATTAAATACTCCTTATTGGATCGATTATCAGATTTGCGGCTCACCTCAAGCGTCCTTGTGCGGGTATTACCCCCCATGCGACACAGTGCGAGTTTACACACATGCAATACTCGATGTATCGACCTTTCCTGATACTGCTAACTTTTGTTCAAATGAAAGTGGCCTTTGGATCGATGGAAATGCAAGTGGAGGGTATGGAATCTACTCTTTCCTCTGGAAAAACAGCTCCAACGACACTCTTTCCGAAATAGACAGCTTGTGGGTGACCTCTGCCGGAACATATACCCTTGAGGTTGCCGACGAAGCAAGCTCAGAAACTTGTCCAAATGTATTTTTATCTGTACCTGTCACTGTCGGAATCCTTCCTTCTGTACAAGCTGGCAATGATCAAATTGTCTGCGCAAGCTCGCCAACTATTTACCTCAGTGGCTCAAGTTCAACTGGATCTGGAACATGGTCTGGTGGGGCAGGAACCTACAATCCGGGAAATAACCTTGTAGCCTCCTATATCCCCACAGCATCAGAAATTGCGAGTGGCAGCATCACACTCTACCTCACAGCGACCAATGTCGATGCAGGATGTGAAGACGTAACAGATACATTACACATCATATTTTCTCCGGTTATGGAGGTCTCGCCATATGCCGCGGAAATCGCCTGTCATGATGGAACAACGATCGCTTATGCCAACGCGAGCGGTGGAACAGCGCCTTATACCTATTTCTGGAACACCGGCTCTGTTAACAATAGCATTCCTGTATCCGCAGGTACGTACGGTGTTACCGTATACGACCAATTTGGTTGTATTGGACAAGGGAATATTTTTATTTCCAATCCAACTCCAATCGTCGCTTTGTTGAATAGTACAAACACCTCAACGGACAGCAGTTGCGACGGAAGTGCATTCGTAACCGCCATAGGTGGAACAGTTCCATATACCTACACCTGGAATAACTTAGAAACAACTGCCGCTACATCAGCCACTTTGTGCTACGGTATTTATACGGTGCTCATTGAAGATTCTAATGGATGTGTTCTGGAGGGAAGTGTTGTAGTAAACAAACCGAGCTGTTCTTCTTTCAATGTGAACGCCAGCTCAACAGATGTTTCTTGTTTTGGAGGATCTGATGGAACAGTTTCTGCCAGCGCCTCAGGTGGAACCTTGCCCTACTCCTATTCATGGAACACGCTTCCACCACAATCCGATGCAACAATTAATGGATTAAATGCTGGGAATTATACAGTAACAGTAACGGACTCCATCGGATGTACGGATGTTGATGGAATTATTGTTCTTCAACCTCTTCTTTTGACTAACAACATGTCCTATTTAAATGTATCTGCTATCGGTGCATCGGATGGAAGCGCAACAGCAAATCCTTCAGGGGGAACTCCAGGATACTCCTATCTTTGGGAACCTTTGGGTCAAACTACTGCAGCTGCAACAGGATTAAGTTCAGCGCCAGGCGGAGTAACATACCATGTAACCATTACCGATGCCAACAATTGTATTTTGGAAGACAGTGTCATCATCAATGAACCTCCCTGTTCGAATTTTTATTTGGGTGTAAACCTTACGCATGTCACTTGTTACAATAGCAACAACGGTGCTGCCGCTCTCGTAATTGTAGATGGAACCGCCCCTTATGACATTCATTGGTCGAATGGAGCTACCAGTAGTTCATTGAGCAATCTTCCAGCAGGAAATTACAGTGTTTCTGTCACGGATTCCTCCAATTGTACTGCAATCAAAACGTTTACAATCGGACAGCCGGATCCTTTGAGCCTATCTCTAGTACCAACAAATGTAACGTGCACAAATGAAGGAGACGGAACCATTGATCTTACAGTTGCAGGAGGGACATTTCCATATAGTTATACTTGGTTCAAAGGTATAAACCCCATCGCAAATTATGAAGATCTCATCAATCTCACTCCAGGAACCTTTTCAGTCAATGTGAGCGATGTAAACGGATGCTCTACCACAGGAAGCATTGGTATTACGCAACCAGCGACACTCTTGACTTCAGCAACGCATACTCATCGCTGGATTGTACCGACTTAGCGTAACGGATGCAAACGGCTGTGTTAGAGGACCGTTGGATGTCTACATCAATCAACCTAACCTTTTATCCGTTACAAGCGTTTTGTCCAACCAAGTTTCTTGCAATGGTGCTGCAGATGGTTCAGTTAATACAACAGCTTCCGGTGGAACATTGCCGTATGCTTATAGTTGGAGCGGTCCCGGAACTTTTTCTTCAACTCTTGAAGATCCGAATGGTCTAATTGCCGGAACCTATACCGTTTCTGTTACAGATGCAAATCTCTGCACAACAACGTCCTCAGTCAGTGTAACAACGGTCACAGATATCACTGATCCAATCGTCTCCTGTCCGAATGATACCATCGTTGAAACTGCACTTACAACTTGCCTGTTCACGCATGCCGGGTTGGAGTTAAACGCCATGGCTTCTGATAATTGTCAATTAAACAGCTTGATTTATTCTCTTAGCGGATCGACATTGGGGACAGGAGCCTCATTAAGTGCCGTACCTATAAATACTGGAGCTACGGTGGTTACATGGACAGCCACAGATGCTAGTTTAAACAGTGCCTCATGCTCATTTACGATAACAGTCGTAGATAGCGTGCCACCAAGCGTTGTTAGCTGTGGAGTCTTTGAGAGTACTACGGTACCAACCGATTTAGGCTATTGCTCTTATTCGCACTCAGGAACGAGCTGGGATCCAGTTGCAACAGACAATTGTTCAGGAATGATCCTAGCAGAATATGACATTACTGGTGCAACTTCACTGAGTGGTACAAATTCCTTGAATGCTGTGGAATTCAATTTCGGAACTTCCATCGTTAGCTGGACATTGACCGACACATTTGGCAATACATCCACCTGTTCTTTCGAGGTCGTAGTAGAAGATTTGCAAGCGCCGATGGTCCTCTCATGCGGCCGCGATGCAGACACGACAGTCAATACCCAGTCAGGAGAGTGTCACTTTGAGGTTTCAGGCAATTCATGGAATCCAGAAGTCGTTGACCTCTGTACAAATTCAACCCTTACTTATGTTCTGTCTGGTGCTACGACTGGTTCAGGCAATACAACACTTTCAGGAGCAATTCTCAATACTGGGACGACAAATGTTCTTTGGGTAATCAGTGATGAAGATGGAAATACAGTTACCTGTTCTTACTCAGTCACTGTTCAGGACAATGAATTTCCGGTACTAACATGCTCCGGAGCTCAATCGGTAGATGTTGATATTGCTCAGTGCAACTATACAAAAATTGGAACAGGGTGGGATCCGATCGTTTCGGACAATTGTGGAATACAGTCAGTCTTAGCCGATTTATCAGGGGCAACCACGATGTATCAAATTGGAACCTTGTCTGGAGTAGATTTCCAACAGGGAACAACCATTGTTCTCTGGACTGTAACGGATGTACATGGGAACAGCGTAACATGCAGTTACACCATAGAAGTAACGGACAATAATATCCCTGCCATTCTTACATGTGGTGCAGGAAATCAAACCGTTCAAAACGATGCCAACGAATGCACCTATACTCATTCGGGAACCATTTGGGATGCAACAGCAACAGATAATTGTGGCACCGTGAGCAACGTTTACTCCCTCAGTGGTGCAACTTCAGGGGTTGGGTCGAGTCTCTCAGGTGTCGTGTTTAATTTAGGGATTACTCAGGTGCTGTGGACCGTTACTGACGGCAATGGAAATACGACCACCTGCTCAGTAAACATTACTGTTGAAGACGTACAGCCTCCTCAAGTTCTTAACTGTCCGGAGCAAGAAAACCTGACATTTGAAACCGATCCCGGAGTCTGTACATTTACCCAAAACAGTGCTTCACTTGATCCCGTTGTGTCCGACAATTGCACGATTATCTCGGCAGGTTGTAATTTGATCGGGGCGACTACCGGAACTTATACCTCTCTTAATGGTGTTGTTTTCAACATCGGAGTAACGTACGTTAATTGGACCTTCAGAGACCAGAGCGGTAATACAGCCACCTGCAGTTATTCTATAGAAATTACAGATCAGGAGGCGCCAGAGTTCTTGAGCTGTCCAGGCAACATCACTGTGAATACTGCACCAGGCGAATGCGGAAGAAACGTACAATGGACAGTTCCGATTGCCGATGATAACTGTCAGTATATTCTCAGCTCCAATATTGAAATAGGTACATTCTTCAGCACCGGAAATACGCAGGTAGTTTATACTGCAACCGATGCATCAGGGAATCAAAGCACATGTTCGTTTACAGTTTCTGTAACAGACATTGAACCTCCTGTATTCTCATGCCTGCCTGACATATCAAGTTGTAATCCGCACATAACCTATCCAACACCCCAGGCATCAGACAATTGTGGTATCGCGAGCATATACCTCAAATATGGGCCTGCAAGCGGAAGTATATTCCCAATTGGTACAATCCATGGAAACAGCTCACTTTGCACTTTTGCAGTAGTCATTCATCCAACACCAACAGCGTATATCGCTACCACAGACATCAGCTGCCATGGCTATGCGAACGGAATTGCCAATTTGCAGGTAAACGGCAGTGCACCTTTTACATTTGTGTGGAATACAGGTCAGTCAAGTGAGGACCTTATGAATCTGAATTCAGGTGTGTACAGTGTCACGATTACAGACTTTTTCGGTTGTACCACGAGTGCACAAACCACAATTCAGGAACCCTCCGCCATTGTACTAAGCTCCAGCATTAAACATGTGAGCTGTCATGATGGAAATGATGGTAGCATTGATCTTGCTGTTTCCGGAGGAGCGGAAGGTTATTCCTACTATTGGAGTGATGGTCAAAATACACAAGGCGCGGACTCACTTTCCGCAGGTAACTACACCGTGGTGGTAACAGACAACAAAGGATGTGCTGCTTCCTTGTCAGCCACAATTTACCAACCTGATACCCTGTGGATTGATTTGACATCTGTTTCTGCAATCTGTTCGGCAAGCAATGGCATCATTTACAGTCAGGTGACGGGTGGAACTCCTCCCTACTCCTACGATTGGTCAAACGGCCAAACCGGCACAGTATTGAGTGAAGTTGCCTCAGGCAATTATATCCTGACTCTTACAGATGGTAATGAGTGTGTGGTTCAACAAATAGGTTATGTTGGGTCGGAAAACAATCTAGCGTTGACGTTCAACACGGTGGACGTATCATGTAATGGATTAACCGATGCCACAGCTAGAATAATTGCCGAACAAGCACAGGCTCCTTATGAAATCATTTGGTCGAATGGGGATACAGGCATCTCTGCGGATTCTTTAAGCGCGGGAAATTACTCTGTAGAATTTACAGATGCGAATGGGTGTTCCGATACGCTTTTAGTAACTATTTCAGAGCCTGATTCGTTGAATGCTTGGATCACAACCTCCTCTACTATCGCGGGATATGAAGTCAGCGAGCATGGTTCGTGTGACGGTTGGATTGAGGTGGTTACAGATGGTGGCACTGCAGACTACGCATATCTATGGAGCAATGGTTCAACAGCAACCTATGAAGATGGACTTTGTGCAGGAGAGTATGGTGTAGTGATCACAGATGCCAATAGTTGCACCATAAGTCGAACCATCAGCCTATCCGAACCGCTGGCGCTTGAAATGCCTAATGGCTTTTCACCAAATGAGGACGGTGACAACGATGCTTTTGTAGTTCATGGCCTCGATGCCTATCCGGATAATGAGATTGTCATTTTCAACCGTTGGGGCAACATTGTATATGAGAAAGAAGGATACCAAAACGACTGGAAGGGTGAGAACAATCAATCCGAACCACTTCCGGATGCCACCTATTTTATCATTCTGAAAGTCACCACGTCTGACGGAGCAAATGTAACCCTAACAGGCTACATCGATCTGAGAAGAAATTAAACACACGAGTAAAACCAAAATTATGAAACAAAAAGTTCTTTACCTGGCGATATTCCTGCTCTTCGGAGCAGGAGCCTTTGCCCAACAAGACGCACTTGTAAGTCAGTATATGTTCAACGGGTTATATTTGAATCCGGCCTATGCAGGATCGCATGCATACTGGTCCTCCTCACTCACCTATCGCAATCAATGGGTTCGATTCGATGGAGCTCCCACAACGTTCATTGCCGCAGTTGATGGTCCGATTCCGGACAAAAATATGGGGTTGGGGTTCATCTTTATGAATGACTGTATTGGCGTAACAAAGCAGAATGCCTTTATGGCCAACTATTCGTATCAACTAAAGATCAATGAAACAGATAAGCTGGCTTTCGGGATTAACGCCGGCGTGAGCCAGTTTAATGCCGACCTGACTCAATTAACGGTTTGGGATCAAGATGAAATCTTTCAAAAAGACCTTACCGGTCGACTCATACCCAAAGCTGGATTGGGAGCATATTATTACAGTAAAAAATTCTATGCAGGTCTTTCTGTTCCCACCCTTCTTGCCTATCAAGATGAGGATGGATACACCTTCTCTGCTGACTTAAGTAAATCAAGCTTTCTAAGAAGACATTACTTACTTACCGGAGGGTATGTCATCGATCTGAAACGAGAATTTAAACTCAAGCCGTCCCTCCTTTTGAAATATACCGAAAATGCGCCTCTTCAAGCAGATTTTAACTTGAGTGTAGTCTACAAAGACATGATTTGGTTGGGTTCATCCTTCAGAACAGGAGATGCATGCGTATTCCTGATCGAATATCAACCGAATAACCATTTTCGGGTAGGCTATGCCTACGACCTGAGTTTTTCAAAGATTCGAAACTACTCAGATGGCTCACATGAATTAATGATTGGGATTGACTTTGGAAAAGATCTCGTGAAAGTGAAGACACCCAGGTATTTTTAAAATTTTAATTATGAAAACAATACATATAGCACTTGTTGCTTTAATAACTCTTTTGCTAACCACCGGTTGCAAGTCGTACCACAGACGACAGGGAAGTGCATTTTATGATTACATGCATTATTCACAAGCAATCCCTCATCTAGAGAAAGCAACGGCCAAAGAATCCAATGACACCTTACAATTTAAGCTGGCCGATGCCTATTATAAAACCGGAAAGATCGAATGTGCAGAGTCATTGTATCAATCCATGTACGACAGAGGAATGCGCGATGCTCACCTTTATTACGAATTGGGACGGGTGATGATGACAGGTGGAAAATACACCGAGGCATCGGACCTTTTCAAACGTTATTTACAAACACACCGAAATGACCTAGTAGCAAGAATGTTGCTAACCTCCTGTAATTCTGTTTCTTCGCGTTTTAGGGACACGACATTGTATGTATTAAAACCAATCCGCCAAGAACAATTCGTAAATGCCTTTAGTATTGTGGAATACCAGAACGGAGCCATTTTCGCTGCTGACAAGGAGGTTTTTTCTGGAAGAAAAACCAGTGCTTGGACAGGAAATTCATACCTCGATCTGTATACGATGCAAAAAGACAGTGCAGGAAACTGGCTTTCACCTGAATTGCTCCAGGGAGATATTAACGGTCGCTTGCACGAGGGCCCCGCGACATTCAGTGAAGATGGAAATGTGGTTTACTTCACAATAAGCAACTACCTTAAGCGCAAAATGGTCGTTAGTGAAGATCAAGAAAATAATCTGAAAATCTTCAAGGCAACTCTTGTCAACGGAGTATGGAAAAATCTGGAAGAATTTCCTTACAATAGTGATGATTACTCTGTTGGACATCCTACCTTGTCTACTGATGGTAAAAAGATCTTTTTCGTTTCAGACATGCCCGGTGGATTAGGCGGTGCAGACCTTTATGTATGCGAATGGGAGGGTGATAAATGGGGGAAACCCATCAATCTTGGAGTGAACATCAATACCCACGGAAATGAGGTTTTCCCATACTACCATTCCGATGGCGCACTATATTTTTCTTCCGATGCACATAATTCCATGGGGGGCTTAGATGTATTCATCACCTATTCAGATGGAAAGCGTTGGGCAACTCCGGAAAACCTGAACTATCCATTGAATTCCACCAAAGATGACTTTGGGTTTTCACTGAATAAAGACAACACCTCGGGCTTCGTCTCCTCTTCACGAGCAAGCAGTGATAAGCTCTACGCCTTCGAGAAGTTCCCACCAAAATTCAACCTTTATGGGATTGCTCATGAGAAAGGTGGAGAAACACGCATACCGGATGTCACCGTTGAAATTACAAACATGACAACCAACGAAATACAGGTGATCAAAAGTGACCAACAGGGTAAATTTAAATTTCCATTGAAACCCGAATCCGAATATCATTTGCTTTGCACCAAAATGGGATGTTTCACTAAAACCGACAAGATCAGCACGATTGGCAGGAAATATTCAGAAGATTTCTACGCAGATTTTGAAGTTGAGAAAATCGTTATCGACAAACCTATTGTTCTGGAAAACATTTATTATGATTTCGATAAATGGAACATCCGACCGGATGCTGCAGCAGAGTTGGATAAACTGGCTAAACTGCTTCAGGACAATCCCGAAATTGACATAGAAATGGGTTCACATACCGACTCTCGTGGCAGTGATCAATACAACATGGTACTGTCAGAAAAACGTGCCAATGCTGCAGTTAAATACCTTATATCCAAAGGAATTGAATCCAAAAGGCTAACTTACAAAGGATATGGTGAAACAATCCATGTAAATCAATGTAAGAATGATGTCCCTTGTTCTGAGGTGGAGCATCAAAAAAACAGAAGGACAGAATTCAAAGTGAAAAAAATTAACCCAAAAAACTAAGCCAGATAGAATAATTTCAGCAACCCCGGGAATATTTCCGGGGTTTTCTTTTTAATGTCCGTTTGCAGATAATTTCCTCAAGTTTCATGAGTTTGTTGTAATTTTCGTTTTAAATTAAAGCGGTGATTTATTTGAGACAGTTTGTACTTATTTTGCTCTTGTATCCTTTGAATCTACTTTCACAGGACATCGTTACTACCTCCGGTCAATTTGATACCAATACGACCGGTAGCCTGTCTTGGACACTTGGTGAAATCGTATCGGAAACCATCACAGATGGAACTAGTTTTCTTACTCAAGGATTTCAACAACCATACACAGAAAACGTCGGAGTCTTCGAACAGTCAAACGCACCAAACATCCAACTATTCCCGAATCCATTCCACGCTTCTTTCTCGATTGTGAGTCAGAATTTTGAAGGCAGGTTTCATTTAAAAATTATAGACAATTCAGGAAAAATTGTTCATTATCAGGACATTGAATTCGATCACGGGAAAACTGAATATCTTGTCACACTCCTAAATCTGGCATCCGGGTTTTATCAACTTCACATGCAAGATGAAATTGAGCGAGTCATGAATTGTCGAATTGTAAAATACTAATATGAAATCATCCCTTTTTTTGTGCACATTGCTGTCAATAGTTCTGTTAACTCAGACATCCATCCAAGCTCAGGCACCTCAAAAATTTAAATACCAATCAGTTGCTCGCGACGTTTCCGGACAAGAATTAATCAATACCCCAATTGGATTGAGATTCAGTCTTCACGATCAGAGTCAAATTGGCACAATCGTGTATCAGGAAACACATGCCGTCAGCACCAATGCCTTCGGTCTTTTTTCAGTCACTATTGGTGAAGGAACAGCTGTTATAGGAACCTTAGGTTCAGTGGATTGGTCAACAGGAGCAAAATTCCTTGAAGTTGAGGCAGACTTGAGTGGTGGAACCTCCTACACAGCCTTCGGAACCACAGAATTAATGAGTGTTCCCTACGCATTGTATGCTCAAAGCTCCGGAGCACCTCTGCTGCCAGTTGGAAACGAAGCAGGAAACACTCCTTACTGGAATGGAACTTCTTGGGTGGTGAATAGCTCAAACATATTTAACGCAGGATTAAAGGTTGGAATTGGTACAAGTCTTCCGCTCCAAAGATTACATGTGAATGGCAACCTTAACATAGCTACAGACAGCAGCTACATGATCAATAATCGCAAAATATTATGGGCGAATGGAACGGGGAATCTCTTCACCGGATTTAATGCTGGCAACTCAAATACTATTGGATTTAACAACTCTTTCTACGGTTTCAATTCAGGAATAACCAATTCAGTGGGTTCTCAAAATACCTTCATTGGTACAGAAACAGGAAGTGCCAATGTGGATGGGATGATGAATTCATTTTTAGGAAGAAGAGCAGGTTTTTCCAATACGAACGGAAATGAAAACACATTCATTGGCGCCTATGCCGGACAATCCAACACAGAAGGATTGCACAACTCTTTCCTCGGTGTTACCACAGGTTCAGCCAATACACTAGGATCGGAAAACACCTTCCTTGGTGCACATGCCGGGTATTTTAACGTACTAGGGAGTTACAACACATTCGTAGGAAATTTTGCAGGTGAAGCTAATTCTTCAGGAAACTACAACACTTTCGTAGGTTTCGAAGCGGATGGCTCCAGCGGAAATCTAATTAATGCTGTGGCCATTGGCTACGGAGCTATCGCAAATTCGAGCAACAGCATCACCTTAGGAAACACGTCCGTAACATCCATCGGTGGACAAGTAAGCTGGGGAACCTTCTCGGATGCACGCTTGAAAACGAAAATTCAGAAGAGTGAGCTCGGATTGAATTTCATCTCAAGATTACAACCGGTAACATACCAATACAGGGCCGAAGGACAAAACGGAATTGAGTATACGGGATTAATTGCACAAGACGTTGAAAAAATATTAAAAGATTTGAATGCTTCGTTTAGCGGATTGGTCAAACCTACAAATGAGAAAGACCATTATTCCATTCGATATGGTGATTTTGTGGTTCCACTTATCAATGCAGTGAAAGAACAACAAGACCAGATTGAGAAGTTGCAACAACAAAACAAGTATTTGATCGAGAAAATGGAGGAGCTCGAGAAAAAAATTGATACGCACCAAAAAAATTAAAATAGTATGCAACCACCAGGGCAAGGTGCTCGTCTTTTATGAAAAAATGACATCTTTGTATCGAAAAAATCTGCTTGCATGAAATATTTACTTCCATTATACCTTTTCGTTTTTTCTTTTTTCGGTTTCTCTTTTTCCAGTTTTGCCTGTAGTCCATGTGGTGCATTATCGAATGTGACACAAAATCTTGTAGGAACAAACCTTGAACTCACTTTTACCAGTAATGCAGGGTGGCAATGCTGTTATACCGTTGAAATCGAAATCGTTTGCTCAAATGCTGATTTCACAGGAATTCCTAACTATTTTTCTCAAGAGATCTGCATCAATGGAGGAAGTTGTGCCACATGTACAGACAATACACCCGTTCCCTACCCATTGACCATTCTTGACCTCTCCAATCTCTGTGCAGGAGAATATAAATGGCGCGCCTCAGAAACCGGTTGCGGTATTTACACCCCTGAGTATACCTTTACCATCAGTGGAGGATCTTCCCCTATTACTCTTACCTCAAACCTTTCGACTGACACTATTTGTACAGGAGAAAGTGCACAGTTTACATCATCAGCTACAGGAGGATGCACAGCAGCTCCATCCTACGCTTATTCATGGTCACCAGCAACGGGTCTGAGCAATGCAAATATTGCTAATCCAATAGCAACCCCAGGTGCTACAACCACATACACCTTGACTGTCACAGAGAACGGTGCATGCACTTTGCCACAAACTGCTTCGTACACGGTGACTGTCAATCCGTCACCTACTGCAACAATAACCGGAACTACGGACGTTTGCTTGAATGATGTATCTCCCCAGCTTACACTTACCGGTCAGGGAGCAACTGCCCCCTACACGATTAATTATTCAATCAACGGCGTCCCCCAAACGGCCTTAGTTACTACCGGAAATAGTGTGACGGTGAATGTCCCTACAGGAACAGCTGGCACCTACACGTATGAGCTTATTGATGTTACTGAATCTAGTTCCGCCGAGTGTTCACAGACACAATCAGGCACTGCCACCGTTGTGGTTAATCCTCTTCCTACAGTAGATGCCGGTGAAGACATCGTACAATGTGAGCCAGGTGGAGGGACGCCTTCTGACGTGACACTCACTGGATCAGGAGCTTCAACTTACACCTGGGACAATGACGTAGTTAACGGAACTGCATTTACCCCGCCCACAGGAACAACGATCTACACCGTCTCCGGTACTGACGTGAATGGATGCGTCAATACGGATCAAGTTTCCGTTACTGCGCTAAATTTACCCGTCGCAATTGGAACACCAAGTGACACGCTAGGAAACGCACCAATGACAATTGACTTCAGCAACAGCAGTCTTTACGCATCGACCTATCTTTGGGACTATCAGGATGGAAACACAGACAATACCACATCAACCAATGTGATAGTTAGCAATACATTCACTGTTCCCGGATATTATGAAGTGGTTCTAACTGCATCCAATGGCATCTGCGTAGATACTGACACCATTCTTGTCCACGTATTGCCACCGATGATCGTTACTCCGCCCAACGTATTCACCCCGAACGGCGATGGGGTTAATGAGGAGTATTTTGTGAACGTTCAATTTGGAGAATTCTTCGAGGCTGAGATTATCAATCGTTGGGGCAACTATATCACTTCCCTAAGTTCACTCAATCAGGGGTGGGATGGAAAATTAAATGGACAGCCCGTCGATGATGGTGTGTATTATATCAAATTTATAGCTACAGACTACAATGGTCAACAAGTGGATGGACATACGTACTTCCACCTCATCCGGAATTGATCGATTGCATTTTGAATTAGTAATTCGGGATTTTCAATTTGGGATTACTGCCTCGTATTACAGAGTCATCCAAGACCGTATACTTACATCTTTATCTGAACTCTAAATTCATAATCCTCAATTTATTGAACTGAATTCTGATTGCAGTGTTCAGCCATTTCTTTGTGCCTAATTAACTATTTCGTTGGTTGCAAGGGACAAATGCCCGCCTTGTTCGACTTTCGTTAAAAGGCCATGAACATCCAAAAGATCAAGCATCTGATTCACCTGATTCAAAAAGAAGGTACGGGATCCCCGACCGAACTGGCAGAACGGCTTGAGCTTTCGGAACGCATGGTATACAATTATGTGCGTTTATTGAAAGACGAACTTAGGGCGCCGGTAGAATACAACAAATTCAGAAGGTCTTATTACTTCAGTGAGCCGGGTCGTATTCTTTGGGAATGGAGACCGGCATCGGGCAACAACGCAAGGGTTGAACATTAAACACATGAACATTCAAGTACTTATCTCCCTCACAGACCTTATTCAGAAACGCGCCACGGGCACACCTGCAGAACTCGCCAAAAAATTGGGCATTTCAGAACGTATGGTTTACAAATACATTGAAGACTTGAAAGCTGAATTCAAAGCTCCGGTAAAATACAGCCGAAGTGAACGAACATACTACTACGAGGGTGAAGGTCATTTGCATTTGTTTTGGGAGAAGGAATGAGAGCCGAGAACTGAGAATCGAGATTTATACCGGATCTCAATTCTCGCTTCTCGGTTCTATCAGCGCAGCGGTCTATTTTCATTAAAAATATTCCTCCAACTAAGCACCTTACCTGCTGTTCTGTTTTGGTTAAATGAACCCGTATGTATTAGCGTTTTACTCTCAATTAAGTGTGGAATGAACTTTTCAAAATAGCTAAGCCCTTTAAACATCTCGGGCATAATAGTTTCACTCGCCTTTACTTCGACTAAATTCAATTTTTCCGAATCCTGCCAAATGAAGTCAACTTCATGTCCTACGGCATCCCGCCAAAACCAGAAATCAAGCATCTTATTTTGGTGGTAGTTCTGTTTGATATATTCGTTAATCACAAAATTTTCAAATAAACTTCCTTTGTGCGGACTGATTTTCAAACTATAAGCATCCTTAATTTTAAGCAGAAAACATAACAAGCCCGTATCGTAAAAATATAATTTGGAACTCTTTGTAATTCGCTTGTTGAGATTAGAATGATAGGGTTGCAATTGATAGACAATATAACTGGTCTCTAAAACCGAGATCCATGATTTTGCCGTTGGCTGTGAAATACCACACTCGTTGGCAAGGGAATTCAAATTTAGCAACTGACCCGCGCGTGCTGCACATAGTGATATGAAATTCCTGAATAGTTTTAAATCCTTCACTTGAATGAGTTCAGATAAATCTCGTTCCACATAGGTTTGTATGTAGTTGGAATAAAAGACCTTTGAAGGGATGTCTCTGTCATAGATCGCAGGATAAAATCCCTTTTGCAGATTTTCGGCATAATCTTCATGCAGCCAGCCGGCCTGTTGCATTTCCTGAATATCAAACGGCAATAGTTTGAACAAAGCAACCCTACCTGCCAAACTTTGTGTAATGTTGCGCATCAAATGGAAATTCTGTGAGCCGGACAATATATATTGCCCCCCCATCACTTTATCTTCATCCACCTTAGTTTGTAAATAGGAGAACAATTCGGGTACCCGTTGCACTTCATCGAATATAACAAGGTTATTGTATTCGGCCAGAAATCCGTTTGGATCATTCAATGCGTAGTTTCGATTGTCTAGATTTTCTAAATTGACATACCTGTACGCAGGAAATTGGCTTTTTAAAAAGGTGGTTTTGCCGGATTGTCTAGGGCCTGTCAATACCAGAATCGGATATTTTTTTAGATAAATATCCATCTCCTTTTTAATCATTCTTATCGCGCCCATAAAGACTTGTTTTACAGCACAAAAATAGACTTAATTTTGAAATTACAATATACCTAACTTTGAAATTACACTATATCTAACTTTGAAATTACACTAGTATTTGTTTTGAAAATGAACAATGAGAAAAGAACAAAGAATAAGGACTAAACAACTAGAAATGAAACCAACTCGTTAAATACCGTCTTTCAAATCAAAAAATAGTGTGATTCTAAAAATCAAATCGTTGCTCCTTGTTCTTTGTTCTTTGTTCCGTCCCTTGCGATTTCAGATTCACGAGTGTAATAAATAGCTCGAAACACAAGTGGCTCAAAAACTTCAGCATATAGTTTTCCCAGGGCACCGTTGTCCCCATCCAGAAAATCTGACCAATGTTCTTCTAGCCTATACACTACCTCCTAAAGTACGAAAAATTACGAATTACGAATTGAGTATCCTCCCATCTCCCATTTGTACAATACGATCTGTTCGTCGTGCAAAATCTTCGTCGTGTGTTACTACGAGTAAGGAAAGGTTGTCTTCGGCGCACAGTTCCTTAAAAATGTCAAACACGATAGTTGAGTTTTTAGAATCCAGATTTCCCGTAGGTTCATCCCCCATTATGATCATCGGATTATTTATCAGTGCACGAGCAATTGAGACGCGCTGCTTCTGCCCTCCTGAGATTCGGCTTGCCAGTTTTTTTGCCTGATCTTCAATTCCCAGCAGTTTCAATTTATTCATGGCTTCGTGTTCAATCTCATCTCTGGATTTTACGCCGAGCTTTCTCGCAGGAAGCATAACATTCTCCAAAACGGTAAATTCAGTCAGTAAATAGTGAAACTGGAACACAAAACCGATCTTTTCATTCCGTATGCGCGCAAGTTGATCTGCATCAAGACCACTCAGCTTTTGGTTGTCCAGATAAATTTCCCCCTGATAATCTGTATCCATGGTGGACAATAAATAGAGAAGAGTGGACTTGCCACAACCCGATTTCCCCATGATGGAAACGAAATCTCCCTTGTTCATTGAAAAATTGATATCCGAGAGCACCTGAAATTCATCGGGAACATGAAAGAACTTTTTGATATTTCTTGCTTCGAGCACAGTTGTCATTGTCCACGAATTATATCCACAGGGTCCATCCTCTCTGCCCTTCTCGAAGGCAAGTACCCTGCAAGAAAGGTAGCGACCATGGCAAAAACAATCCCTATGATGTAGTATTTCAGGTCATAAACCACTGGATACGTGGTGATTGTTGGCAGTGCCTGTGTATCAAAAGGCGTATGATCAATAAGAACTGAAACTGCATATCCCAGCATCAATCCCATTATTCCACCGACCAAGCCGATAATCACTGCCTGACTGATAAAGATATATTTGACATCCCGGCCTGAAAAACCCGTTGCTTTAAGGATAGCGATATCATTCATTTTCTCATAAATAAGCATATTGAGAATATTGTAAATCCCGAATCCGGCAACAATTAACAGTGTTATCGACACCGCATAGGAAATAAGAGTCCTTACAGATGATCCCGTTTCAAATTGAGCATTGGCCTGCTGAATATCAATTGCCCGCAGATGAAACAGTTGTTCCATGTCCTTCGCGAGTGCAGGAGACCTCTCGATATCAAAAAGTTTGATGTTGATATCCGTGATAAAATTTCGCCCCTCTCCCATCAAACGTTGCGCTGTTTTCAGGTTAACATAACTTTGAATATTGTCAATATCTGCAAGTCCACTTTGGAAGATTCCTTCAATCCTTAATGGCAAGATTTCCCCCTTTGTGGACGAAAGTTGAACCACATCTCCAACCCTCAAGGAAAGTTTTTGTGCTACGCCTGCTCCAAGTAAAATACCGTTCTCATTGCTCGCCAAGGAATGGCAAGTGCCCTCCACAACATAATCAGAAAGACTATATAATTCTGCTTCTTTCATCACATCAATCCCTTTAATAGAACCATTCAACTGAATAGAACCACCCAGATAGAAAGCCTGAGCCCTCACTTGAGCGGTCACGCCTTTCGAATATGGCTGTTTCTCCAAAAAATGTAAAAGTGGTAAAGCATCATGTATACGTGTCTGACTTTGAACAGGCTTTACAGAGTGAATGAAACGTTCCTTACTCCCATAATTAGCGCGATCCAGCGGTTGCTGTTGAGATAATCGGATCTCATTGTACAAATGTATATGCGGGGTACGATTCAGGATTAAGCCATCTAGTAAATCATTCAGTCCGCTCATAAATCCCATCATAATGATGTATGTTCCAATACCGAATGTTACCCCTAAAGCAGCGATGAGCGATTGCTTCTTTCTCGTCAAAAGATGCGTTTTAGAGATAGACAAGACAAGACGGAGGTTCATCACGGCTTTTGTTTATATATTTTGTCGCCTTCCTTCAAACCTTCAAGAATTTCGACATAACTCCAGTTCGAAAGCCCTGTTTTTAAAGAAATAACCCCTTTATCCGTCTCCACTTTATTCCCTGGTTGCAGGAACTCTCTTGGGATTACCAATGCTTGACCTTTTTCATTGATCACTATATTGCCCTCACCGGTAAGTCCCATATACAGACGTGAAGGAGGTGTAACAAATAAAGCCTCCACCTTAAAAGTCTGCGTCCGTTCGTCCATGCGAGGAGCAATTCTGTCTAGTCGTGCTTCAAAAACTTTATTCGGATACGCCTCCAGAGTTACCAATACTTTCTGTCCAACACTAATCCTTGAAATATCCACCTCATCAATAAGCATTTCCAATTTAAATTTTTTCTGATCACCAACCACAGCAAGGGGCTCCTGCATGTTTACAAATTCGCCTAGCGCTTTACTCATTTGATATACCTTGCCATCCATATTGGAACGGATCACATAATCGCTTGTTCGAAGTTCACTCATATTGAGATTGTTCCTTGATTGCCCAAGCTGCACTTCCAGTTCCCGCTCCGTGCGACGAATCTTTTTGCGAAGGTTTTCAAGGTTGGTTGAAGAAACTTCATATGCCAGTAAAGCATTGTCTGTCTCCAGCTGTGAGGCAGCATTCTGATCTCGCAGTGATTTTATCCGAGCATAATTCAATGAATCGTTTCGCGCCTTCAACCGTGCTGTTCGCAACTCGAGTTTAAGTTCATCCAGAAGATTCGATTCCCCTTCAAGTGTTTGACGAACAAGCTCATATCCCAAACGGGCATTTTCCTGACTGATCCTAACCGGATCATTGACCATTGTAAAAAGTACCTGTCCTTTTCTGACATAATCTCCCTCTTTAACCAACATTGCACTGATATATCCTGAAACGGAAGAATTTACTCTATAGACATTTAATGGTTGAAGTTCAATACTGGAATACACAGCCTCAACCATCTCGGTACGAATCACCACTCCTTCATCTTTTTTCTTATCGCAGGCAACGAGAGAAAGCAACAGGAATAGAATACTCAAACGAAAAAATATAGGACACATGAATCAAAAGTAACACGTGGTTATACCAAAAAACATAACGTACGTCATGCATTTGAACATTAGAACAATGAAGTTTCTGCCTCTGCTTTCTCACGAAATAGGAATAGAAGTTAAACTCATTTGTTACTATGGCATGATTACATCAATCGATGACCTCAAATGGAGATATGCCGTGGATAAATTCGATACTCAGAAAGAAATTGATCCTAACAAAATTGATCAATTGTGCGACACAATGCGCTTGGCACCTTCCCCATACGGTTTGCAGCCTATAAAACTGTTGTTAATTACTAATCGGGAATTACGTAAAGAACTCGTAACTTATTCCTACAACCAACAACAGGTATATGATTGTTCGCATTTGTTTATAATTTGCACTTATAACGTACTTCCATTTGATTATGAATTAATACCTTTAACTCAAAATAAATCATTTAGCTATGCCACAAATAAGTTGTAGTAATTGCGGTAGGACTACCCATGCTGAAGCCGCTTACAGCGGTGTTTACACACCCAACGGATGGAAACAGATTACCAGATGGTTCAAGGCGACACTTTATTTCTGTTGTGATCGTTGTGAAAAAGAATACAAGGAAAGAAATCCCTAATTCTCGAATTCAGAATCCTCCGATTTTTATCCTATTCATCCAATCAGGTGAGTCCTTGTCGTGTGTGACTTCGAGCAGTGTGAGTTTCTCTAGCTTCAAGAATTTTTATAGATAAAATCGAACACGAAGCAGGAACAGAAGTGAAACTCATTTGTTACTAGGGCATGATTACACCAATCGACGACCTCAAGTGGAGATATGCCGTGGATAAATTCGATCCTGAAAAAGAAGTTGATCCTAACATTATTGATCAATTGTGCGAAGCAGTGCGCTTGGCCCCTTCCTCATACGGTTTGCAGCCCATAAAACTATTGGTAATTACTAATCGAGAATTACGTAAAGAACTCGTGAGTTATTCCTACAATCAACAACAGGTTTACGATTGTTCGCATTTGTTCATACTTTGCACCCACAACATATTGAATGAAGAGTTAATAGAACAACATATCGCTCGAACTGCAGCAGCCAATCAAAAATTGCCTCAAGAGTATTCGAAATACTGCGAATTTCTTAAAAAGAACATACTTAAAATGACTTATTACGAAATGAAGCAGTGGAACGACAAGCAAGCTTACATCGCTCTGGGACATCTTTTACATACATGTGCTCAATTAAGGGTGGATTCTACACCCATGGAAGGATTTCAAAAAGACATGTATGACGAAATACTGAAACTATCTGAACAAAATCTTCATTCGGTGGTACTTTGCCCGATAGGTTACCGCTCAAAAACAGATGAGCAGCAATTTTGGCCTAAAATCCGCAAAACAAAAGAAGAATTCGTAGCTTTTTATTCTTGAGAGTTTATTTTGAAAACTCGATAAGTACCGGTGGGAGTGCGTACGAAATATATTCCTGAACCAGAGCTATCAGAAGGAAGGACAAATGTTTTTTGTCCTGTTAAAGTATTGCTTGATAGGTGCCTTCCCTGAGCATCCATGAGAATTATTTCGCCGAAAAAGCCCTCTGAGCTCTCAAGAATATGTGTTCCATCATCCATTGTTTTGAGCAAGATGTGATAATCCGTTTCGCCTATTCCCCAATATTGAATGGTGACTGGCACCATCACCGTATCTATACCACACTCACTGGATGCAATTAACTCAACGTTAAACGTTCCGTCATACTGAAAAGAATGAACAGGATTTGATTCAATTGAGCTAATGTCATCCCCGAAATACCACGTGAAATCCGTAGCATAACTGCTTGAATTCGTGAATGAAACCGTGTTTCCTGAGAGTTGAAAACCGAAATCCGCCACGGTCAGAGATTCTGTAGATTGAAGATGCCAGGTATCAAGACTATCTAAAACTGCAATTTCCGCAGCTCCTTGTAATTGTCCCGCAATCGTCGGATCGAGTCCCGCAAAATAGGTCGCCCCGACAGGAGACTTACGGAATAAAGAAGCATAAAAAGTACAGGCTGCCAAATAGGTTCCTGCCATACTGGGATGGGATCCGTCTCCGCTGTAGAG
Organism: Cryomorphaceae bacterium; assembly: GCA_021298235.1. The sequence goes on from JAJTDX010000006.1 coordinate 21,414, forward strand.
ATTAATAGTTGGATACGTGTCTCTTACATATTTCCACGCCATTCCCACTGGTGACACAGACGCATTGGCAGAATCTGCGATTCGCATGTATGCGTTTCTCAATCGAACATTCATTTTATCAAACGTATTGATTGAATCCCACTGAGGATCACCGTTCTGACGACCCCAAGTCATAAAATACATTGCTTGAGAACAATACCAGTTTGCATAAACACTGTCCGCCAACGAAACCGCAGGAGGAAGTGTAGCCTGATTAACCTGAGCTGTCGGAAACGAAGGCTCCTGACTTTGTCCCTGCAATACCACGTAATCCCATTTTTTCGATTCAATTTTCACATGTGTCGCCGGATCATCCAAATGATTTTGAAAGGTAAATCCTCCGTTGGTTTTCGAATCAACCGTTGCAATATCTGATAAGGAATTGGTCAAATTGACAAACACAGTTGGAAGATCGTTCGCGTATGTATAACTGTTTCCAATAAACAGCACAGATAGACTGTCCTGTGCCAAGCAGGACAGGGAAAAACATAAAGAAAAGATAAAAACCAACTTTTTCATAATCACAGCGTTTATAATCTTACCAAGAATGACTAATTTGGCTACAAAGGGTTGCTTTTAAATAATGGCCGTTTTACGTCATTCGTGGAATCCTAAAATTGACTCGAAAGTTATGAAATTCATTCTGATCCTAGTTCATTTCATTTTGTTTATCCAAACTTCTTTAGCGCAATTCAATTTTGAATTTTCAGATAACGTACTTGTAAAAAAAGGAACAGACACCCTTGGTATAGCATTCTCCGGAGGACTGAGTTATGCGCAATTTTCAGACATTGATTATGATTTTGACGGAGACATGGATTTATTTGTTTTCGACCGCAGTAGTGACAACATTCGTGTGTTCATAAATGAGGAAGAGAACGGCTCTCACTTTTACAGACTGGAATACAATGCCAGAACCAAATTTCCTTCAGATCTTCGTTACCGCGCAACCATGGTCGATTACAACGGGGATGGTAAAAAGGACATTTTCGCATACGGGATTGGAGGGGTAAAAGTGTACAAAAATGTTGGAGACGCAGTAAATGGACTTCAATGGTCGGTGGCCAGTAACTTACTGTACAGTGACAACTGGGGCACGCTTCTAAATTTGTATGTGAGTTCCGCGGATATTCCCGCATTTGTAGATGTGGAAGGAGATGGCGATATCGACGTGCTGACTTTTCATATCAGTGGAGAACACCTTCAGTACCATCAAAATCAAAGCATGGAGCTCTACGGCATTCCTGATTCTCTGAAATTTAAACTTATGAACGAATGCTGGGGCAAGTTCCGGGAAGATCTGAATACCAGCACGGTTTACCTGAATGATAACACTCTGGAATGCACCACAGGAAATGTTCCCGGAGCAGAGCTGGGCACCGAAGATCTTCAGCTCAAAAAACCGAACGGATCACCAAAGCATTCAGGTTCAACAATCTTGGCCTTAGACTACGATAATTCCGGGGTCCTTGATCTAGTGTTAGGAGACGTTGCTTTCCCTAACCTAACCTTACTTATAAATGGTGGAACTGAACCCAACACCAATTCAGCTATGATTTCACAAGACAATGCATTCCCGAGCAATTCACTGCCTGCAAATCTTCAACTTTTTCCTGCAGCGTATTTTGTTGACGTAGATTTTGACGGCATCAAAGATCTCATCGTTTCCCCCAATGCACGAAACACTCCTGAAAATGAAAAAAGCATACTCTTCTACAAAAACGTTGGAAGTAATTCTGAGCCCACATTTGTTTTTCAAACCAATGAATTCTTGCAAAAAGAAATGATCGAACACGGCACCGGTTCTCAACCTGTATTGTATGATTTTGACAAGGATGGATTAAAAGATCTTTTCATTGCGAATTACTACAGGTATATTCCAACATTGAATAAAGAAAGTTCAATTGCATTTTACAAGAATACAGGAACACCGTCAACTCCACAATACACCTTTATAGATTTTAATTTTCTTGACCTCAACACCTCAGGACTTGGTCTGAAAATGTCCCCAACTTTTGGAGATATTGATGGTGACGATGACGAGGATTTGATCATCGGAAGAGACAATGGAACCTTATCCTATTTTCAAAATACGGGAACACCTCCCTCCATTTCATTTGCTGCACCAATCAACAATTTCACAGATGCGGGAGGAACAATAATTTCGGTTGGACAGTCGGCGCATCCTCAATTATTCGATCTGGATAAGGATGGCCTTTTGGATTTGATGATTGGAAGAAAAACCGGAGAAATAGTGTATTATAAAAACACTGGTAGCTTTACAAATCCTGAATTTACACTCGCAAACGACACGCTAGGAATGGTGGATGTCTCACCAAGCTCAAGTGACGGATATGCCGCACCCCATTTTTTTCGACACAATGATACCACCTATTTGTTCTTGGGTGCCTCTGATGGTAAGCTTCATTATTACAAAGACATTGACGGACATCTCGCAGAGTCTGATACCTTCGTTCTGGTGTCTGACAATTACCTGAACATCGATGCGGGTGCCTACAGTTCATTTTGGGTAGATGATATTGACAGTGATGGAAATCTAAACATGTTTGCCGGTCAAGACTTAGGAGGACTATTTCATTTTGAAGCCAATCCGAACAGCAATGTTGGGTTAAATCCAGTACAAGAAGATATGATATGGGCACTCTATCCTAACCCTGTGAATGAACAAGTTACAGTCGAAATAGCAGGAAATGCCTCAGAGGCTGAACTTTCAGTGTACAGTTCAGACGGAAAGCTCATTTTATCAACGCTTCCGGTACATAACCAAATTCAGTTGGAAGTACATTCGTTGCCAAAGGGAGTATACCATGTTCATCTGCTGCAGAACGGACGGCATTCCACCAAGCGTTTTGTTAAACTTTAACCGGAAACTGTCGAATACGCTCAAGAAAACCAGCTGTTCCTTCAAAGGTTGATTCAGGTTCATCTTCGAACAAGCCATAGACGGTAGATCCGCTACCGCTCATTAGCGCAAAAAATGCTCCCTCATCGTACAATTGTTGCTTAATTTTTTCGATCTCGGGGTACTTTCGGAATGTTCCAGGCTCGAAATCATTGGTTACAGTTCTTTTCCATTCGTACACAGGAGAATTCAGTAGCTCTTTCGGTGAAGGGCCTGAAGGAGTTAAATTCACAGAAGCGTAGGCTTCAGCCGTACCAATGTGTATTCCGGGATTAACGATTTTAATGTATTTACCTGAAAAAGATAAATCGAAAGGTGTGAGCACTTCGCCCCTGCCTTCAGCAAGTTGAATTGTATCTTGAATAAAAAACGGACAGTCACTCCCCAGAATTGAGGCGTATTGTTCAAGTTTCACAGGATGGATATTCAGATTAAAAAGTTTATTCAACCCGATCAATGTCCATGCTGCATCTGAAGACCCCCCACCCAAACCAGCACCCATGGGAATGATCTTTCGAAGATGCATGTAAACAGGTGGTAAATCGAATTCTTCTGAAAGCAGTTGATACGCCTTTATACATAAATTGTACTGATCAGCGCCATCGAATGTTAAGCCGGTCTGCCGGAAACTAAAGCTCACGCTGGGTAGGATCTCTAGGACATCATACAATGGAATAGGCACCATACATGTATCCAATTCATGGTATCCATCTTCGCGTTTGTATCTCACCTTGAGTCCAAGATTGATCTTGGCAGGGGGAAAGAATATCATTTGACAAAGGTAGAAGAACGAAAGTATTTTTGTAACTTTCGCCCCTCAAATTAAGCATTTATGGCAGTTTATCTTGATTTCGAAGAACCTTTAAAAGCGCTGGAGGAACAGATTGAACAAACACGTGAGATCGGTGCCACCACAGATGTTGATATGACCGACAAAATCAATGAACTTAATAAGCGTTTGGAAGAGAAAACCAAAGAGATTTTCTCGTCTTTGACCCCCTGGCAGCGAGTTCAGCTGTCCCGTCATCCTGACCGACCATACACGTTGGCATACATTAATGCGATTACGGATGGGCAATTTCAAGAGCTTCACGGCGATAGAAGCGTGAAAGATGACAAAGCAATGGTCGGTGGCTTTGGATTAGTGGATGGCAGATCAGTAATGTTCATAGGTCAGCAGAAGGGGATTAATACAAAAATGCGTCAGTACCGTAATTTCGGAATGCCAAACCCAGAAGGGTACCGAAAAGCATTGCGCTTAATGAAGCTTGCGGAAAAATTCAATAAACCTATCGTGACCTTCATCGATACACCGGGAGCATTTCCTGGACTTGAGGCAGAAGAGCGAGGTCAGGGAGAAGCGATTGCGCGTAACATTTATGAAATGATGCGATTGAAAGTGCCGGTTATCTGTATAATAATAGGTGAAGGTGCTTCAGGTGGCGCGCTTGGAATTGGTGTTGGAGATAAAGTAGTTATGCTCGAAAATACATGGTATTCGGTTATCTCTCCTGAATCCTGCTCTTCTATTCTTTGGAGATCATGGGATTACAAAGAAAAGGCTGCAGAAGCATTAAAGTTGACTTCAGAGGATATGAAAAAGAACGGTCTTGTGGATGATATAATTAAAGAACCATTAAGCGGTGCTCACAGACATCAGGATGAAATGTTTCAGACAGTTAAAAAATCCATTAAGAAATACCTCAAAGAACTCGATACAATCAGTCCGGAAGAGAGAATAGATCAGCGCATTGAAAAGTTCAACAGCATGGGTGTATGGAAATAAGCCAATTTCCATTTTTTTCAGGGCAGTGTTGAAACATTACTTATTTCCTTAACTTTGATTTACTAAGGTCTCTCTATGAACAAACCATTCCTTTCTTCTGCTTTGAGCAGAATACTTACGATATCCTTTATTCTTGTTGGTTTTGTAGTTTTTGGACAGACAAAGCTGGTACGTGGAAAGTTTGTAGACCAACGAACAAAACGTCCCATAGAAGAAATGGAGGTCACGCTGAAAAACATTGCTACGGGCAAGACCTACACTGCTGAGACTGACGACAATGGTATCTTCGAATTTAGCAATATTCCTTTTGGAGAAAATAGATTAAGTGTAACAGACGAAGATTACACTCCTCAGATTTGCGACACACTGATCCTCAACTCCAAAGAACATAAAGAAAGCTATAACTACAGCCAAGAGGAACCCTTTACTGCTTCACTTAAAGTATCCTGGATGTTCAATTGGGGCGACCGAAAAATGGAAGATGCCGACGGAAAACCTTATGTTAAGGAACATTATTGGTCTCATCTCACCGGAAAAATTATACTGACCATTTATGGCCTTTGTCTGTTATTGGTATTTTTCTATTCCGTGCTCCAACTCTCACTTGCAATCGCTTATGTTCGGAATAAGAAGAAAAAAGCGGAGCAAGCGAAGCCGGTATTTGACCCGTCAACCGCCCCTAAGGTCACGATACAATTGCCGATGTTCAATGAGCTTTACGTTGCCGAACGAATCATTGAGACATGTGCAGCTTTTGAATATCCGGCGGACAAATTTCAGATTCAGGTTTTAGATGATTCAACAGACGAAACGAAGGATGTAATTGCCAACAAAGTGGCGGAAGTGGCAGCCAGAGGCATTAATATTCAGCATATACATCGTGTAGATCGTACCGGATACAAAGCTGGTGCTCTCGACGCTGCAATGGACCAAGTTGAGGGAGATTTTATTGCCATTTTCGATGCAGATTTCATCCCGGACCCTGACTTCTTGATCAAAACAATGCCTTACTTCGCGGATGCGAGTGTTGGGGTCGTTCAAACGAGATGGGGACATATTAATAAGTCTTATTCAGTATTGACAGAACTTCAAGCCTTTGGATTAAATGGTCATTTTGCCATTGAACAAGGAGGAAGAAATGCATCGGGTCATTTTATCAATTTCAATGGTACCGGAGGAATCTGGAGAAAAACATGTATTGTAGATGCCGGTGGATGGGAGCATGACACCTTGACTGAGGACCTAGACCTCAGTTACCGAGCTCAAATCAAAGGATGGAAATTCAGGTATCTTGAGGATGTAATTGCACCGGCTGAATTACCGATTACCATGTCGGCTCTTAAAAGTCAGCAACATCGATGGATGAAAGGAGGAGCAGAATGTTTCGTGAAAATGTGGAAAACACTTTTACGAGCAAATGGTGTGAAGCTTTCTGATCGCGTGCATGGTCTTTCGCATTTATTTAACTCTACTGTATTCTTCTTCATTTTGGTCATTTCTATCCTGAGCTTATTTGTTTTACACGTCAAGGATTCGTTCTCTGATTTGAACTATATTCTCCAGTATATGGGTGTATTTATAATAAGTACGATGTTCCTTATGTTCTATTACTGGCATTCCTACAGAGATAAAACAGATCAGCAATTCAAGTCCTTCATTCGTTTTGTCGGGCGCTTTTTTCAATTCCTTGTCGTTTCCATGGGACTCTCCCTGAGCAACACTGTGGCGGTTTTGGAAGGATATCTTGGAATTAAAAGCTCATTTGTTCGAACGCCCAAGTTCAATGTGGCAAAGAAAAGTGAATTCAAAGGCAACAAGTACGATAAAAAAAGTCTCTCTATCATTAACATTTTGGAAGGCTTATTTATGGTGATTTTTGGCTTTACCGCTTTAAATAGAATTATCTATGGAGATCTTGGTATGGCACCGTTCCACTTAATGCTTTCTATCGGATATGGAGTGATCTTCTTCTCAACTCTAAAAGAGATTCGAACGGCAAACGCCTAGCGCCAGCACTTACCGTATTCCAGTACTTTAAAGGCGATGTCGGGGTCTATTTTGTGATCCATTGCCGGCGCATAGATCTTTAAGACACCTTTACGATTCGTTTTAACAGTCTTGACAGGACCTGGTTTTCCCACATTGGTATCGTAGAAGTTTATGGTGTAAAGGCATCTTTTTTTCAGTCCAAACATTTCGACAAAGTAAGTATCCTCAGGTATGTCAATAGGTTTTTCCTGAAGGTCGTCATCCTCAGGCTTTGCAATATATGGAATATGGTATGGATCCGTGCCGTTTAACATGCTTTTCAAACAAGGGTACTCTTCAATCAGATTGTACCAATGAACGGATCTGTTCTGCATCCAACCAAATCCTTGGGACTGATCTTCAGACACCTGCATGTAGGCCTCCAACAAGTCATCTTTTCGATACAACGAAGCAGAGCTTCTTCGAATTTTTTTATCCGTCAACGGCCAGCGCTGGGCGATTACTGGACGGCCATTTATTGTTCTGATCGAAGAATAATTGACGGTTTCGTAATCTATAGTACTCATGAATTCATGCAATGGCAAATAATATTTCCCCCACATTGCATAACGTTTGGGTTCATCTTGGTTCCACCAATCCAATCCTGCAACAGCACAACCCGAGGCAAACGTAAACCAAAGATCTTGCTTGATCATAAAATCCGCGCAATTATTAAAGTCTTTTGTTGGATCGATTTTGTCGTCCTCTGGAATCTTACGTTGCACGGTAAGTATGTGACCAAACTCATCATAGATGAAAGGTTTTTTTTGATAATCCGGATAGCTTATTCTTCCATTTTGATAGCCAGTATTCAATTCCGATACAGAATAATACCTCGCGAGAAGATTCCGGTTTCTGATTTTTCCAACAGAGGGTATAGCTTCAAACATATAGTCATGGAATCCGGTGAAATCAATGCAAGGCAAATTATAAAGCTCCGGATCCCAAAGAGTTTTCGAAAAATTCTTCCCAGTGATCATTGAGATACTAATCAAGTGCTGATCGTTGAGCTCATATCTCAGATATCTGGACAGCTCATCCGTCCAATCTCTGACGTGACGACGGTTTTCACTATGATCCATCCATTTCCCATCCACCTCAACATCGCGGTATTCTGCCGTCTCATCAACTTCTGACATTAATTGCCATCCGGCTACAGAAGAAGAATAGCCGTAGCGTGCAGAGAGGTATCTGAAATAATTTTTCAAATGATCTCTTGCCTTTGGGTTGCTGTAAAACTCAATAGCTTTTGAAATTCCGATCGGAGCCTCGCATGCAATTGTTGCCGGTGTTTTGTCAAGATCATTGTAGCAATATTTCTCCCAACGAATCCCGGGAAGATCTTCTTTGTCATCCGGCTTACTCATCAAAGGTCCGTGCATCAGGGTACAAAACAAAAAATAGATTTCGTTTTTATCACAATATTCTACTACGCGATCAAATTCCCATGCCTGCCCCATTTTTGGCTTGTAATTCCCGAGAGCTTCCCACTCCAGTTGCATAAACCAGGGAGCGGCAACAAAACGCGTAAAGTTTCCTTGCGTCTTATCAAAAGCTTCCAAAGCTTTATGAATCATATCGAATTTTTTAGGCCCTACAGCCTTGTCCATGGTGTACCAATCCTCCCAGGATGTCCAGGGAATATCCTGGCCAACACCGTGAAAGCTTTTGCCTGAACCGGAAAACTTCAGATGTTTGCCATCAGTACCCACTTGTAAACAACCTTTGTGTGTAGATTCGTTCACTTTAAAAGAAACAAAAAAATCTTGAGTGTGCCCAAATTTGGACCTAAGTGAAACTTTGACGAAATACTCTCCCGCCTGTGGAGGCTCAAAACGAATGCGAAACGAAAAAGATGTTGTATCAGGGATCCATCTATTGGAGCGAAGATCACGCTTAAATGCTTCATAATAAAACCCACTTCTCTTCTGAATCAGTTTCCCGTTGGAATAAAACTCAGCCTCCAGGGAAAGATCATGCCGATTAAACGGATTGATTTTTCTTGAATCCTTGGAGGAATTCGAAAAAAACGTTTGGATCTGATTATTCAATTCATCAGATAAAGAAATCCCAAGTTCAACCTTTGAACCCTTGTTGAAAATAAAGGGTTCATTCTTCGATTGACCGGTAAACCATGCCAATGAACGAATAGGCGCATCTTTAGCTGAAGAATATGATTGTATTAGAAATGGTTGAGCATTTGCTTCAATAAATGCAGTCAAAACAATCGAGCAGAGCGCATACCAAAGTTTCATTCTGTGATGTTTTTTTTTGGTACAGGATCATATCCATGGCCTCCTTTCGGGTGACAAGACGCAATTCGTTTCAACCCAAGCCAAGTCCCTTTAAATGGACCCCACTCTTTAATTGCTTCTATCATATATGTTGAGCAGGTTGGTGTATATCGACACGCAGGTGGGAAAAGCGGGGATATCAACTTTTGATACACTCGAACCATAAAAATCAATGGCCAACTCAATATTTTGAAGACAATCCGCACAAACAAATGTACATTTTACACAGGTATCTGTGAGAAAATACTCTGTTAAAATTATCAGAAAGTACCGATTAAAGCAGGTTTTTAGCTAATTTTAAAACTTAATCAAACTCTCCAAGCTTGACCATTAGAGTATTGTTTCTGTTGCTTTTTGCTTTGCCATATTTGTATGCGCAGCCATTTAATTCGTGGGAACATGAAAAGATTGAGGTACACAATAGAGAGTCCATTAACACCATCCTAGACGCGGAGTCTATTTTTGAAGAACGTTGGGATGTCTTACCTCAACCGCAATTCTGGATGCAAATTATGCGCTTAGCCCCGGATTCTTGCCTGATCAATGTTGCTTCCACAAGACAAGTCCTTGTTAAAATGTCCTTGAGGGACTGGCACAATCAGACTGAAACAGAAAAATCGGCTTTTCGTGACAGCTTGCGTTCACTTCATGGGTTGGTTGCCGGAGAACGTATTAATGTTACCACAGGAAAGAACGATTTTTACCGCTTCAAAGATGTATATCCAACCTTATCCAAAGGCGTCGAGGTATTTGAGAAAAATGGAGTTGATCCGTGGTATGCCCAGGCAATTTTGCTCATTGAAAGTCCCGGACAGCTAGCAAAATCCATCAGCGGAGCATACGGCGCTTTTCAACTTATGCCCAGTGTGGCAAGAGCGCAGGGACTAACTGTAAACGAGAAGGTAGATGAACGTAAGAATTTCGAGCGTTCGGCGTATGCCGCTTCCCGATTGATCAAACGAATTTGCATCCCTGAAGCAAAAAAAATTCTCGAAGCACACCAGCTGAAAGTAGATGAAAATGACTTGTGGTTCAGATTATTTGTTTTACACGTGTATCACGCCGGTGCTGGAAATGTAGCTGCCGTTGTCAATAAGATCGGACCGGTGCAAGGCGACAAGGAGCTAATTACGAAAATGTGGCAAACTTCTGCAGGCGGATTTGGCAATAATTCTCAGAATTATACACAACTCGCATTAGCGGCACAGCTGATCCTACACAACATGATCTACGAACACTGCGACCAGATCTTTGATTGTGCTTCGTTTAATTGATGTTTTGATAGTTAACTATCAATTCCACTTACCTTGCCTTTCATCTCTTTGACCAGGATGTCCACCACTTGTTTAAGGATGTTAACATTGTCTTTTTTAGCTCTTAGAATCAGTGTAGAACCTTCATTATCCATTTCAAAAGTCACGTATTTGAGCTGATTGATGAGTGTGGCTGGACCTTCAAATTCGAATGTTGAAAGATCTACCTTCTCCAGATTTAAAAAGAAATGCATGCCTTTCATTCCAAAATCATCACTGCCTTCAGGTAAAGTTAGTTCGCTTCCCGGAGATGGCGCGTTCGATTTCTTACTTGCGACAGTCAGCTCTGTACCTTTGAGCTCGACATGCTCCATATTTTCCTGAAGCATCGGTATTAATTGCTGTTGAGCCATTGCCTTACCTTGTTTGCCCAAGCCAACGAAAAAATTGAAGTCTGAGATTCCTTCCATCATGTCTGGCTGACCTAGTAACGCCATTCCCAACTCCCCATTGATCATGTTACTTAACTTTCCACCACTCATGACATAAAACATTGCAAAAGGACCGGCAGATTGAACCAAGTTAGCCATAGATTCAGGGGAGTAATTATCCATAAGCTCCTGAAATTTTCGCACGTCCATATTCATTGAAAAACCCATGATCGGTTCTCCTTTACCTAAACGCTTTGCTACTTTGGCATCAGAATCTGAACGGAAGAACATAGTTGACATCAGCTTATCAGAGAATAAATTTTCACTCTGCATAAGTAGTTGACCATTTTCAAAGTTCAGAGTTGACTTTATGTAAGAGTCGTGTGCCATTTCTTTTAGCTCTTTTTTCTTTTTTGTGGACAAACTAGCTAGCGACGTGTTCGATGTTGCATATAAATTCTCGATGCTCACACCCGTCACAATTTCGCCTTCTCCTTCCAAAATCTCTTCGACTTTGCCATCTGAAAGTTCTTTTCGGACATCGGCAAAAACATCAGACAGCACTTTTTTAGCATCGTACTTCTCCTTTTTACTGATGATTAGAGATAAATTGTTCTTTATTCCGACAGACACATCCCCGCTTGAAAAATAAGTCATTCCTTCCGATTCTTCTAAATCATAGCCTTGCTCCATTAATTTTGAAGCCAATGAATCCTTATTTATTGTTTCAACGAATGCAATGATGGTTTTTGGAGTACCATCTTCAAGGAAAGGACCTTCCAAGGCAAAGTGCACAGGTGTTTTTAGATTCACTGAACCGGCTAGACTTTGAAGATACCCGTGCGCCACAATTCCAAATTTAGGAACAGAACGGTACTCCGCTTTTTCCAGAATTGAATGAATGTCGATCTTTCCGAAAGTAACTACATCAGGATTAGCTTTGATATATGCAGAGAGATATTCACCGGGAGTTCGCTCGTCTGGTCCATTGCTACAAGAAAATAGTACTAAAGCGGAACTAATTAAAATTGAAAAAAAAGGAAAAAAATTCTTCATGATTGAGTCTATTTTGATTAAATGTACAATTTATTTCGGTATTTGGTCAAGCATAAAATGTGCCACTATACCTACCTTTGTCCATGCATTTGATCGAACCCTTTTACGGATGGAGAACCTATTATGTCGCCTCCGAAGATCCCTCCTCCCCTTTCTTCGAAAGAGAATACAGTGAATTTGAATTCAGCAATAAGATCTATAATTTTTACATCCATCCTCAGTGGGACTATTTCGGTTCTTCAACGTTGTTCATCAAAATCCTCTTTGTAGAGTACGAAGATCAATTTGCCGTTCTTGAAATGATCGGTGAATGGAACGATGCCATAGAAAATGATATCATGATACTTAAACGAGACATCATCGAACCACTGATGCACAGCGGTATAAACAAATTTATTCTCATCGGTGAAAATGTTCTGAATTACCATTTCTCAGATGATTGTTACTATGAAGAATGGTTTGACGAAGTCGAAGATGGGTGGATTGCACTCATCAATTTTCATGTTCATGTGTTGTCTGAATTCGAGCGAATCCAAATAGATCATTATTTTGCAATGGGGGGTGAGCTGGAAGAAATTGAATGGCGCACTTACACGCCATTTCAATTCTTCAAAAAAGTAGAGAGTCTAGTTGACAAAAGACTCAACTAAAAAATTTATTTATTGATCATAATTTTGCCAGAAATGGTATTGTTGTTAACCAATAGGTGTACAACATAAATTCCATTTTTCAGATCAGAAGGAAGCTGAATCGTCTGCTCGTTCTTGCCTATCATTGACGTACCGATTTCTTTATTTAATACGACTCTACCATTTAAGTCCAAAAGATTAATGGTCATTTCACCTAAAATCAAGCTATTAAAGCTCAATTTAAGCTTGGAATTCAGTGCATCAATACCAAGAGCTAAACCGCTCACATTCGAAACATTTTCTTCTATCCCAACACCACTTGGAGCAGAAATAGTGTGTTGAGATAAATAAATCTGATCTCCTGTAGTTGTGCTATTGTTGTTGGCCTTATTTGCTGCTACATAAAACGTCACATCCCCCACATTGGTGGCAGGTGCTGTCCATGTCCATGTCCAGGCTGGTGTAGCACTCGTATTACTTGCAGATGTATGATTCGCGTATTTTTTTGATGTACCGCTTACTAAAGTAGTAGCTCCTGAAGTAAATGTACCCGCCATAGCATCCGTAGCGTCAAGTGCGGTTGACTGGAATCCTTTTTTTGCAGGGTCGGAAGTCATTGTCAATGACACGGTATAAACGGACCCAGGAATGTACTCAGTAACCGGGGTTGATCCACTCAGAACGGTCAGAATATTTTCGTTACTCCCATCCAATACAGATCCTGAATGGCAAGCGGTACAATTCGTTTCACCGGGCGCACCAGTTCTTCCAGGCGCAGCGCCCCCACCGTTTTTTTCAGCATGAAGATTCGAAAAGTTATACTCTGCAGAGTTCTGGAGTGAAAGTCCTGCGACAGCAAGAATAAAAACAGGAAGAATGTAGTTTTTTTTCATAATTATAATTTAATTAATTGTTTTGTTTGCCCTGGCTGATCCAGCAGGAAAACTGGTCGATCAGTGTGTCATTTAAAGCAGGTCCACCCAGAGGCATAAGCTGGGCACCCGTTCCGGTCATAGAGTTTAAAATTTTTGTTGCATTTGTTGAAACGTTCGAATGACCGCTTAAGTTGGGTGAGGTCATCCCTGGACCATGGCAAGAGATACAATTGTTCTCGATGATGGGTTTTATCTGATCATTAAAGCTGATCGTTTCATTAGTTAGACATTCTGTGTCTACTTTATCCTTTTTACAAGAAGAAAGCAGCAAGAAACAACAACCAAGAAAAATCACGACAAAATACTTCATGGCTTCAATCTTTGAAAAAAGGTTTTATTGCATACCAAAACACGTACGGAAAGAAGTGCATAGTCATGGCATATGTAGGAAAAATCATTGTTAGATATTCATCAAAATCCAGTGGAAGCTTGAATAACATGGGTGATATCAAACTTACAAAAACAACTAGAGCAAAAGCAAGATTGAAAATGTGCTCACCATATTTTGGAACAAATTTCAATGAGGCGAAGTAGCCCAAAGACGCGAGAACTGTTCCAAACATACACGCCCCGAAAAGATTCATTTCTGAGATGATGCTTGAGAAATCGTACATAAACTCATCCTTAAGAACCGTATAGTACAAATAACAGGCTAAACCTGAAAGAGCACCTGCGATAACTCCGTGTAAGAGATGTTTTTTGAACATATGCTACTTTTTAGAAATCGGAATACTATAGGAGATATTCATGATATCAGGGACGGCGTCACTTTTCTTTCCTACCTTATGGTCCGCTCTGTTGACAGTAAAAGAACCGGATAATGTGAGGTCTGATCCATTTTTCGTCACTTTCATCGGAACCTTTTTTTCTTTTGCGACACCCTTAATCGTCAAAGTTCCGGAGATACTGTAAGAATCACCTGATTTTTCAATTTTTGAGGACACATATTTGATATCCGGATATTTCTCTGCGTCAAACCATTCTTCGGTCAGCGCTTTTTTATTCATCATTCCATTGCCAGTACTAATGGAAGAAACAGGAATTGTAAAATTAATTTTGGAAGAAGCCAAATCAGTTTCATCAAACGAAATAGTACCCTTCAGGGTTTTAAAGACACCGGAAGGATCCTTACTCTTGAATTCAATGTTGTAACCGGTTTTTATTGTGTAAGATGGTACTGTGACAATCATTGCTGCGGATAGAAGCAATAAGCAGGCTACACAAAAAGGATAAATTATATTTTTCATGGTTTTAAATTAAGAAATTATTCTCTTTCAAATTTCCTGCCAACACAAAAGCCGAGTCGAAATTGACCTTTATCCCATTTTTCAAAAGTGTATGGAATGAACTGCGACTCAACAAAACCTCTCGAATTCGTAAGGTTAATCGTGAAGTTATGTCCGAACGTTACCCATTCAATAGCTACCCCGAGACTATTTGTATTTTCCTTTCTGAAATCGTCATCATGAAAAACATGGTAGTACTCCACCAAAACTGCCACTTTTCTGGAAATTGGGAAACTCAGTGCTCCACCAAGCGAGAAAAGAGTATTTACATCATCCGGACCAACATAATTCCTATGAACCAAGGTCGGTATTAACGCAGCAGAACAGAGATGACCAAATTTTCGTGCAACAGCCAATTGTGTAACATAGGCAAATCGGTGCTGCCATTCCGGAAAACTGCTTACTTGAGAAAGATCCTCAGAGGCCTTCATGTAAGTATAGGTTGATGTAGCGATTCCGGTTAGGGAAACAGGACATCCTTTCTTCTGTTGCTTCAAAATTCTATACTTCACAAAACCATCCAGCAAGGACCGATAAGGCATGCCCGTTCCTTTACTTCTTCCGAAACCTGCCATGAGGTCATCCGTTATTCCGTATTCAAAAGCCAAACGAATATCAGATGAATTATCAAATCCAAACATTGTTTGAACTCCACCATCTGCACCCGCTATATCCCCGAAACGGTGTTCTACACGAAATTCAAGGACACCTTTACGAAGATTTTCAGTTGAATGGCCATTGATTATTCTCGTAGATTCAAAAATATCTTCCACTTCATTTGACTCATCCTCCGAGTAAATTTCTTCTAAAACCTGACTAGAATCAGCATTCTGTGCAAATGCAGGAAATAAATAGCTACAAATCGAAAAAAGCAGTGTGACTGTAAATAATCTTTTCATTGAATTTCTTTGTTAATAGCAAAGGAAAGTAAATATTTCTTCTTTTCAACAACAACAGTATGCACCTATTAACGGATCAATGTGTATTTTTGTTGAGACAGGATAAAAAAACCACTCAAAGAACTGTTAATGTGATGATTAAATCAGAAGTTCGTAAATTATTCAAGCAAAAAAGACAGGAATTAGGAATTCAGGAACTTGAATATCTTTCCGAACAGATCTGCACGAACGTACTGTCTAATTTCCAACTAGAGGGAAAGACCTGTAGTTTATTTCTTCCAATTGAACGTCACAAAGAAATCAACACCTATCTGCTTTTGGAAAAAGGTGTGGCAATCGGTGCAAAAATGGTTATTCCGCGCTGTGAAGAGAACCTAAGGCTAAAACATTTTCTCTTTGAACATCAAAAACAGTTGAAAACCAATGCTCTTGGAATTCCTGAGCCACACTCCGGAAAATTAATCCCGACCAAACAAATAGACATCGTTTTTGTGCCCTTGTTAGCAATTGATTCAAACGGTCAGCGAGTAGGTTATGGAAAAGGATACTACGACCGATTTTTAAAAAAATGCAGACCCGATTGCCTTTTTATAGGCCTTCATCTCTTTGATGAGCAAATTGAAATCAGCGATTTCGAAGATACGGATGTCCCACTGCATTATTGCGTTGGCCCAACCAAAATCGAAAGGTTTGCAAAATAAACGATCGGATCAGGGCAAATACCACCTAGCCATCTTGTTTTTGGTTCCTACGGGACTCGTCACTTTCTTCATGAGCGGAAGCTTGCTTTGGTCCCTAGTATTTATTTTAGTGGCTATAACAACTCTTTTACTTCTTTTTCGTAGAAAAAAGTCGTAACTTTTCGATTCAGTGAATCGGGCTTGCAGCTATGTATAGAATTGTACTGCTTTTTTGTTGGTTCATTTGTGGCTCGGTGATGGTCTCTCCTCCTTCGCCAAGACCTATTTTTGGCGTTCGCGTAGCATTTCAGGCCAATTCAGACTTAACTACTTTTGCGTGTTTTCTTGTTCAGGGAAATGTCCTTACAAATAAAAAGATTCTTACAAAAACTGAATTTATTCAAATTGCATCAGGAAACTGGCCAAGTATTTATAACCCAAATAGAATTAATTATTTCGAAGAACGCCAACTTAATTGTGGCATGTTCGAGGACTCCTTCGAAATCAAGCCGCTAGCTATTTGTGTTCCTATCGATTCCCTTTGGAAATTACGGTTTTCAACCTATCCCTACCGTTCCTCTGCTGAAATGGGTTGGAGTAGTAAATTGTACCGCCCATCAGAGAAACAAGAATTGTACTTGTTCAACAACTACAATGTTCGAAGCATAGATGAGAACTTTTTTCTAGACACCAACTTTTGGAAGCTTCTCAGCGATGTACAGGATCCCGCCTGGATTGCAAATTATAAGTCCCTACAATAACAGGTAGGGATAAATCAATTCATTCTTTAATTACGGTCAATATTTTTTAAATGCCGCGGTGCTTTCTTTACCCCCGGAAACAAATTATTTATTTTAAAATTTCAGAAACATGAAAGTTAAAGAAGTTATGATCGCTGAAGCACTTCAGTACTGTACACCGGAAACAAGACTTCAGGAGGCTGCAAAAGCGATGAAATCAAGCAACTGTGGCGCACTTCCAGTCGTTGATAATGAAAAACGTGTGCTTGGAATAGTAACAGATAGAGACATCTGTCTGTCCTTGGCTCAAAAACAAGAGATTCCGATTGCTGACAGAAAAGTGGCCGAAATCATGACACGCAATGTGCATACTGTAGAATCTGAAGATGAACTATCAGCTGCGTATCATAGAATGCGCAAAAACCAGATTGGTAGATTACCAGTGGTTGACGAAAAAGGCAAGTTACAGGGAATCGTCTCACTGCATCGTCTCATCAACAAAGAAGTAAAAGAGGGCAAACACAATCTTGGCGACATCAATGCACCCGGTGAAAACCTCATAAAAACTATTCAAGCAGTTACAGACAGGTATCGAGGTACAAAGGAGGCAGCAAAAAAGACGTTCACCACAGTGTAATAATTCACTGAACCAAAAAATACATAAAGGGAGAATGAAAATTCTCCTTTTTCATTTCAAAAAACAGTCCCATGAAACAAGAAACACTTATACAGCTAGCTAGACATCAATCCTACCCATGTTTAGCACTGTTTATGACCACACACCCTTTAATGCCTGATCGCTACACGGACAAACATAGAATTAAGGAGCTATTCAATAAATTAAAATTTCTATTGGTCGAGACAAACAACCAACATGAATTCAACCTTACCGAAATGTTGATCCGAACAGAAGATTTGTTACACACCATTGATTTTAATCATCAACGACAAGGACTGGGCCTTTACATTTCGCCTGAAATTGCTGAAATAATTTCATTTCCATTTGTCCCAAAAGAACGAATCGTGCTCAATTCACATTTCCCACTTCGGGAGCTTTTTTATCTCAATCAACTCGAAAGCCCCTTCCATCTGCTTGCACTTCATAAAGACTCTATTTCACTTTTCGAAGGTAGCAGCAATGAAATCGATGAGGTACACAATGAAAACTTCCCAATGTTTTTTGAGGATACTTATGAATATCAACCTGGTGTCGGAATTAACTATTTCGGCGGAACAATTCCAAAACAATTCGAAAAAGAAAAGTCTTTTATCATTGAAAAACGGACCGAACAATTTTACAGACAAGCAGATGAACACTTAGTTGATTTTATCTATCCGATCTATTTAAGCGGAGAAGCACAACACCTTCATGACTTTTTAGAGATCACTCAGAATAAAGCTAAGATTTCAGGAACGATCCCTATAAATTTTAGAGATTTCGAAAAAGAAAAATTAACAAAATATGTGAGCGACTTTATTCAAAATAAAAATCAACAAGAAGAAGAAAAGCTCATTGCTGAATTGAACGAGTTATCAGGCAACAATAGCTTAGCAGAAGGCATCATGCAATGCTGGCAGAATGCGCACAAGGGGAACGGATTAAACTTAATCATGGAGTACGATATTTTTGAGGCGGCATATCTATCAGCAGACGAAACTCAGATCAAAAAAAGGAATCTTTTACATTCAAGAAATCTAAAGCGTGTCCCAGACTTAGCAGAAAAAATAATTCAGGAAGTTGTCAATAAAGGAGGAACCGTGCGGTTTGTTTCTCATGGTACATTAACAGATTTTCAGGGAATTGCAATGAAATTGAGATATCCCGACAATTCATAAAAAAAGCATCCCCTTGAGGATGCTTTACACATTGAATACGTGAACTCAATACGAATACACTTCCGTATCAATAACTAATTTATTTTCAACTTCCGTGACACCAGGAGCAAGATACGCTGCCTTTTCAGCATCCTTTTTCTCCACAAATGACCTAACTTTTCCTGAAAGAACTACCTTACTTCCATCCGTCGTAATATTAATCGAATCAGAATCGAGTGTAGCACTTCTGTGGAAAGCTGAGAAAATCTTATTCTTAATATCTGCGGACTTTAATTTAGGCGCGATTCGGATATTGTTTGATATCCCAACAACTCCCTGAAGATTTTCGACTGCTTTTCTCGAGTAATTTCGTTGAAAATCCCATTCAACTTCGCCCTCAAGTGTCACCCATCCTTTCTCGACTTTGATCTTAATTTTTTCCTCTGGAATGGAGGAATGCCAGGCCAAGGCATTGATGACAGCTGAGGCAATTTCAGAATCTGTACGTTTGACTCTTTCAATCAATTGAACGGTCATATCCTGCGCAACAGCCTTCACTCCCAGGACCTTTTTAGCAGCGCGTTCAGCCTGCAGTTTTTTGTAATAAGAATCCACTGCTCCAGTAAGCGTAACAATACCATCTTTCACGGCAACACCGATCTCATTTGCATTTTGGACAAGCTCCCACTTGAGTTCATCCATGACATCCTTTTGGATCTCAACATCTGTTTTCATAGTCAAAAATTTAAAATTTACGATCCCAAAGTGACACAATCGGGAAGCCATTTCCTGTGAGGAAGGTCAATCCTCCAATTGATGTTTCTCACGATTAAGATGTCCGAATTCCTCTACTTTTCGCAATTAAAAATGTATTGTATGAAGAAAGGATTACTGAAAAAATCAGGAAATACTATGTGGACACTATTTTTTCTCATCAATGCAGGATTGGTACTTTTTCTTCTTTTTGGCTTGCCAAAAGAACCTTTTTCAACTACATGGAAGGAATTCTATACCTCTATGCTTCCTGAGGGAGACATTCAAAAACTTGTTGTCATTAACAAGGAAAATGTACACGTTTACCTCAAACCTGAATCACTTGATAAGCCTCGTTACTTAAAGGTCAGAAAAGGA
Organism: Cryomorphaceae bacterium; assembly: GCA_021298235.1. The sequence goes on from JAJTDX010000006.1 coordinate 41,339, forward strand.
TTTATGGGACAGAAAAACAAAGGTCCTCACTACGGTTTTAGCATCGGATCGATTGAAGTATTCGAACAGCGAATGGAAGACTCTGATAAACTATATCACACCAATACATCAATCGAATACGAAAATCAAAGTGGATGGTTTACCACAATGTTGAGTTGGATAATCCCGATTTTACTAATTATCCTCATTGCCAGATTCGTTGCAGGAAGATTTAGCGGAAACTCCGCAGGTGACACAAGAAGTCTTTTTGATTTTGGCAAATCGATGCCACAAGTATATGATAAAGAACGTGTGAGTCAAGTCACATTTAAAGATGTGGCAGGATATGACGAAGCCAAAACGGAAATTATGGAGGTGGTTGAGTTCTTGAAAGACCCAACTAAATTTACTCGCCTTGGCGCACATATTCCTAAAGGAATTCTACTTATCGGCGCTCCAGGAACAGGAAAAACGTTAATGGCAAAAGCTGTTGCAGGAGAAGCTGGTGTACCATTCTTTTCATTGACCGGGTCCTCATTTATGGAAATGTTTGTTGGCGTAGGTGCCTCCCGTGTGAGAGACTTGTTTCAAAAGGCAAAAGTGCGGGCACCTAGTATAGTTTTCATTGATGAGATCGACGCCATTGGAAGAGTGCGTGGAAAAGCTATGTCAATTCAATCCAATGAAGAACGTGACAGCACGCTAAATCAGCTTCTCGCCGAGATGGATGGATTTGGGCCACAGAGTGGTGTAATTGTACTTGCTGCAACAAACCGAGCCGACATCCTGGACCCGGCACTTTTGAGACCTGGTCGTTTTGACAGACACATCTATCTAGATCTACCAAATCGCAAGGAGCGCATTGCCATTTTCCATGTACACATGAGGGGAATTAAAGCATCAGAATCTGTGAAGGCAGAAAAACTAGCTG
>JAJTDX010000070.1 GCA_021298235.1 Cryomorphaceae bacterium
CCAGCCGTTACAGCCTTATCGCATTCCAACTTCAATTGCTCCACCGAAGAAATACAGATGCGTTCATCTCCCTCTTCAGTCGACCAGATTGGGATAGGAATTCCCCAATATCTTGATCGAGAGAGATTCCAGTCATTGGCATTCTCCAACCATTTCCCAAAACGGCCGGAACCGGTAGATTCAGGCTTCCAGTTGATCGAATGATTGAGCTCAATCATTCGCTGTTTTACATCCGTGACACGAATAAACCATGAGTCCAAAGGATAATACAATACTGGCTTGTCTGTTCTCCAGCAATGTGGATAGCTGTGAACATATTTCTCGACCTTGAAGGCTTTATTCTCCGTTTTCAACTTGATCGCAATTTGAACATCAGCAGACTTCTCCGGGGCTTCACCTTCATTATAATATTCGTTCTTTACGTAAACTCCAGCCAATTCATCTAATTCGGGACGGAACTTACCCTGAAGATCTACCAAAGGCACAAGGTTTCCACGTTCATCTTTTACAAGCATTGCCGGAACACCTGCATCTGCAGCAACTTTGGCATCATCGGCACCGAAGGTTGGAGCTATATGTACGATTCCCGTACCGTCCTCAGTAGTAACAAAATCTCCACTGATGACACGAAATGCCTCGTGAGGTTTTTCAGCCGGAAGTGTGTAAGGCAACAACTGTTCATACTGAATTCCCACCAACTCAGAGCCTGTGCATTCCCCGGCAACGAAATAAGGAATGATCTTGTCACCGGCCTTGTAGGTATTCAGATCTGCTTCTGATTCAACGTGCTGAAATCCTTTACTGAATTGATATCTAAGGAGATTTTTGGCAAGAATAACTGAAATAGGTTGAAATGTATATTGATTGAAGGAATGCACCAGAACATATTCGATCTTTGGTCCAACACAGAGGGCTGTATTGGATGGAAGCGTCCACGGGGTAGTCGTCCATGCCAGGAAATACGTGACTTTCCCACTTTGGAGGGGGATAAACGGGAAGGATTCATTCCATTGTTTTATCTTGAACTGAGCAACCACCGTAGTATCTGTTACATCTTTATAACATCCGGGTTGGTTTAGCTCGTGGGAGGATAGTCCCGTTCCTGCTTTTGGTGAATACGGCTGAATGGTGTAACCTTTGTATAGTAAATTTTTATCATACAACTGACCGAGCAACCACCAGACGGTCTCCATATATTTCGGTTCGTATGTAACATAGGGATCATACATATCAACCCAATACCCCATGCGCTTGGTAAGGTCATTCCAAATATCTGTATAGCGCATTACAGCTTCTTTACAAGCCCTGTTATAATCCTCAACAGAAATCTTCGTCCCGATATCTTCTTTGGTGATTCCCAATTCTTTTTCCACGCCAAGTTCAACAGGCAATCCATGTGTATCCCAGCCAGCTTTTCGCTTTACTTGAAAGCCTTTCAATGTTTTGTACCGACAAAATATATCCTTAATTGAACGCGCCATGACATGGTGAATGCCCGGTAAACCATTCGCAGACGGCGGTCCTTCGAAAAATATAAATGGTGTTTGTCCTTCCCTACTTGTCACAGAACGTTCAAACACACGATCCCGTTCCCATTTCTCAAGCACCTTACTTGCAACATCAGGGAGGTTCAAACCTTTATATTCAGGATATTTTTTGTTCATGGCATCCACTAAAATCGAAGCGCGAATTTAGTTAAAATGAGGGAATTCAATTCCAATAAGATCCTATTATCATTTAAAGATATCTGTCCGTTGCTTACATTTGTACCCATCAATTGAATCCGTATGGCTGAATTCTTTTATCAAGACCCCTATCCTATTTTGAAAGATACCACTGAGTATCGAAAAATCTCTTCAAATTTTGTTAAAGTTGAGAAATTGGGTGAAAGAGAAATCTTACACATTGACCCAACAGCATTAGAAGTACTCGCTCAAGAGGCCATGAAGGATGTATCATTTCTTCTAAGGACATCGCATCTCGAGAAATTAAAACTGATTCTTGATGATCCTGAAGCAACTGAAAACGATCGTTTTGTTGCATTTACACTATTACAAAACGCAGTGATTGCAGCAGAAGGTCAATTACCAGGTTGCCAAGATACCGGAACAGCTATTGTTTTAGCGAAGAAAGGCGAGAATGTATATACCGGTGCCGAGGATGCCATGTATCTGTCGAAAGGAATTTTCAACACCTACCAAGAACGCAATTTAAGGTATTCCCAAATTGTTCCATTGAGCATGTTTGAAGAAAAAAACTCTGGTTCAAATCTTCCTGCCCAAATAGATATCTACTCGAAAAAAGGAGATTCTTACGAGTTTCTTTTCCTTGCAAAGGGCGGAGGTTCCGCAAATAAAACATTCCTTTACCAGCAGACAAAATCGTTGCTAAACGAAGCTTCACTGGAAAAATTTGTGCGAGAAAAGATTAAAGATCTCGGAACATCAGCGTGTCCTCCCTACCATCTTGCTTTAGTGATTGGAGGGACCTCTGCAGAAGCTACGCTGTCTGCTGTTAAAAAAGCATCTGCAGGATATTATGACAACCTGCCAACTGAAGGCAACATAGCAGGTCAAGCATTCCGGGATTTAGATTGGGAGAAACGAGTACAGATCATTTGTCAGGAGAGTCAGATCGGTGCGCAGTTCGGCGGAAAATATTTTACGCACGACGTTCGCGTGATCCGACTGCCGAGACATGCCGCTTCTTGTCCTGTTGGGCTTGGCGTATCTTGTTCGGCTGATCGAAATATTAAAGCTAAGATCACAAAAGAAGGGCTCTTTCTTGAGCAATTGGAACGAAACCCTTCGAGGTTATTGCCTGCTACAGCTCCGCATCTTGAACCCCCGGTTGAGGTAGATCTCGACCGTCCAATGAATGAAGTGCTCGAGGAGCTTTCTAAATACCCAATCAAGACAAGGCTCAAACTGAATGGTACGCTCATTGTGGCACGCGATATTGCCCACGCAAAAATCAAGGAATTGTTGGACAGCGGACAAGCGATGCCTGAATATTTCAAGAATCACCCTATTTACTATGCGGGTCCCGCGAAAACACCTGAGGGAATGCCATCAGGATCGTTTGGACCAACAACAGCTGGTCGTATGGACAGTTATGTAGACCTCTTTCAAAGCCACGGTGGCAGCATGGTTATGTTGGCAAAAGGCAATCGATCGAAAGATGTGAAAAATGCCTGCGCAAAATACGGTGGTTTCTATTTGGGTTCTATCGGAGGACCGGCAGCTATTTTAGCGAAAGAAAATATCGAATCTGTAGAAATAGTCGATTTTGAAGAATTAGGCATGGAAGCCGTTCGCAAGATCCGTGTGAAGAATTTCCCTGCATTCATTATTACGGATAATAAAGGGAATGATTTCTTTGAGAATATTTAAGGAAATAGAGAAATATAAAAGAAAAACAGAGCGGAGTAAATCGCTCTCGCTCTGTTTTGTACCCCATGAGGTTGAAAAGTCTATCTTTCATGAGGACTTGGAGGGGCTCATAAATAATGATTTCAAAGAGAATGATTCAAAAAAATGAAGAAACTATAATTTCTCGTTAAATGGATTATTGCTTAAGAATGTATAGGGTATATTAATTTAGCTGTGATTAAATGGAATTGAATACTCCCATATTCATTTACTAAAAACATAACGTCTTGAAGCACTCATACTTCACCGAAATGAACCCTAGTCAAAAACTAGCTTATGTAAGTCCCCTTTATAGAAATTCAAGATTCACTTTTTAATTGCTCAACCAGCAATTCTACCCACCATTCAAAGTCGAAATATAATATCATATTTGCTTTCCATGGCGAATCCAGCTGTTTTCCCAGTTCTTGTTTAAAGTTTTGCAACACTAGTTTTTTTCCTTTGGCAGTACTGGAGTTCCAGTTAACGAAATATTTTATGATTCTGCTTAGAAGAAAAGATTCGTACTCGAACAAATGCCCATGCTTACTCAGATAATTTCTAAGATAGCTCGCATTGTATCTAATGTTTTCTGTTTCGTTCAAAAAGACATCGCAGAAAAGGGATAAAATTCGGGAAAAAGCAAAGATATCGGAACTTTTCGTTTTACTTTCTGAGTACGATTGCTTTAAGAACCACTTATTGGCCTCTGCATAATTGCCGATAACAAAATGTGTTTTTGCAATATCAAAGGATAAGTATTTAATAGCATTCCCATCGCTGAGGATTGCATTTTGCCTCACGAATATAGTAGCCGTTTGAGCAAGCTCAAGCGCTTTTTCGAAGTTCTTTTGCCTGACATGAAAGATCAGCTGAAATTCGTAAAAAATGGCTTGAGCAATTTTACGGGATTCCCTGTCCTTCATGCGAAGGGTATTTGTCTTTAATTCGCTAATGAGGGTTTGGAACTCTTTTTTACGATAACCCAAAAGCGTCAGAGCGGATAGTCTTGCAGAAACCGCCCTCAGGTAGAGTTTATCATAACCTTTCAGTGCTTCCGGATGTGATTTAATTAGCCTGTGCATTTTCACCGCAGCATTATAACAGGAGGTATTGTCTCCGATCGTTGCTTTGAACAAATAGTTACACAAGTAAAAGTGCATTTGAGCCGTGAATGATTTTGCCGCTGTCGGATCTTTTAGATACCTGTTTGTTTTGAATCGTTCAAGACGCTGCATTTGACGTGAATTCCGGACGAAACTGTTTTGGCTGACAATTTCACTGAGATCAAGGAAAAGCAATTTATATTCTAAAATATTCTGAATCAAAATATCAATTTCCGTGAGCTTGTTGTGCATGGTTAATCCCGCATCCCTATACTGCCTTTGGGAATCCAGGATAAGCTGAAATAAATAATGCTTTTTTACCTCCAGGTGCTCCCGGAAATTATAGTCTGCTATTTTTTCCATGAGTACCCCTTTGTCATAATTCCGCATGCTGTTCATCTCATTGAACAGGTTCAGGTAGTCATTCTCCTGGGCTTTCCTTGATTTCACAAAGCGCTTAAAGAAACGCTTCTCCGTTGGGTTAAGTGAGTGAATAAGGGCATGAAGGTTGTCTTTTGTGCTTTTCACTTACTGATGATTAAAATTATTGTTAAAATGATAAATAATACTTATAATATTCATTGTAAAAAGGAATTTCTATGAGATATAATATTTTATAAAATTAAAATTTTTATTTACCCAATTAACTATTTTTTTTACACTCAAAATGATAAGCACGGATTGAACCGATTAGAAACTAAAAACCTTGTAAACCAATCCAGATATTAAAAATATTGGCTGATCTTGTCTTTTTAGTAGTTAGCAATTTTTGACAATTGAAATATGAAAACGTTCAGTTACTTTACTTGAATTTTCATTGATCAACATTACATCATTTATTGAAATGGAGCCAAATAATTACGAAAATGAATAGAAAATGACACGATTCAAAAAACATAAAACCGTGAAGATTTACCTAATCACTTTGTATTTCCTGTTAGTGAATTTGATATCAGTAATCGGTCAAACTGTTTCCGATATCGACGGAAATGTATATAACACAGTTTCAATTGGAAATCAAGTTTGGTTGGGTGAAAATTTGAAAGTCACGAAGTACAATAATCAGGATCCAATTTCACTCGTTCTTGATGATACGCAGTGGTCGACAGAAACACAGGCGGCGTATTGTTATTACCAAGGTGATATATCAAATACAAATAATTATGGCAACTTGTATAACTGGTACGTTGTAAATAATTCCAAAAATGTTTGTCCAACAGGTTACCATGTACCTTCGATCACAGAGTGGGAGGAGCTTATCACATTTCTAGGCGGCAATGCTGTAGCAGGCGGCAAACTAAAAGAGATCGGTTTTGCTCATTGGTTAGATCCCAACACTGGAGCAGATAATTCAAGTGGTTTCACCTTGTTGCCATCTGGCTGGAGAGCACATAACAATGGTTTCTATGAGAGCTTATCTTACATGGCATACGTATGGTCATCAACATCCGTGGATGCTTCGAGTTCTTCTATAATATTGGCAGGTTATGATAGCCCGGCGTGTTATACAAGCGACAGTCATATTCGAACCGGTCTGCCCATCCGCTGTCTAAAAGATGAAACATCTTCTTTGAATGAAACTGACAATGATCATTCTATACTAGTTTATCCAAATCCGGCAAATGATCTTGTAAATATCCATTTTTCAATTTTTGATAACCCGACAGTTAAATTGACAGATACTAAGGGGCAAATCGTGCTGGAGAAAACCATTGTAAATAACAGCTGTAGTTTTGATCTTTCAACTTATGGCAATGGTGTTTATTTCATTCAGATTGAAGGAACAACTGGTGTGAATCGTATAAAAATAGTCGTTCAACATTGATCTTCCTCTTAAAGTTCAAATCTAAAAAACGGTGAACATCAATGAGTATTAAAAACGAAATATTATCAAGGAGATTTAAGTATGAAAACTAGCACAGATTTTTTTTTCAGACATAATAATTATCCGTTTTTCACATCAACAATTGTTTTCCTCACGTTTTTATTAAGCCTACATGTATCCGCTCAAAACTGGTCTGTTTCAACCGGGGGAAATGCGCTGCGAAATGGCTCCAGTTCAGAATATGGCCCGATCAGTGAAGATCTCTTATGGTCAGGAGGTTTATCGTCTACCATTGCTCGTTCCCCGGTCAGTGATAGTATTTACCTTGCTACTGTCCGAATTTCGGCCTCAAGTGATTTTTTGAATGGAAGCAGGATCGTCATGATGGATATCCGAAATGGTGATACACTCTGGACAAAGAATTTACCGGTAGATTTCCCATCAACTGACTGGCAAAATCGCATTTCAGCTATCAGAAAAGGAGTACTTTACGCTTCACGATCCGGAAACGGGAATTCGGCCTATTTGTATGCACTTAATGCTTCGGACGGTTCAATCATCTGGAGGTCAGAAAGCCTGATCGATGAACAATCTGTTGAAGGACTTAATTTTCTGGACAATGGAGATCTGATCGTTGGAAACACATTTTCTGTAAGGCGTATCAATCAGTCAAATGGAACAACTCAATGGCAATGTGACCGACTTGCATACGGAGACGGGGGTGAATTGGCGGTTTTTGGATCTAAAATTTATGGGATCGTCAACGATCTTTCAAATCTGAAAGTAGCTGCCTACGATGCAACTAATGGTCAACTGTTATATCTATCCAATGCCATTGATAATGGGCTTATTCAGCAACACTCTCTTTTTCTGGGAAATGATGGCACGGTTTACCTTCCCAGATCACAAAACAATCCTGTCACAGATACGCTTTACTCATTTACGGACAACGGCTCAGGCTTTACAAAAAACTGGAGTATCCCAATTGATTACATTCCATTTTCATCCTCGGGAATCGGTCCGGATGGATCTGTTTACTCATATAGTCGCAGCGGAAAAGTCATCCGAATAGATCCTGTATCCGGAACCATTACTGATAGTTCAATCGCTGTGCTGTATGGAAATGCATCTTACCCAAGAATGAGTATTGATGCTGCAGGCATAGTGAATGTTACAAACGGTGGTTTTTCAGATGGCGCATTATTTTCGTTCAATGCCGATCTAACTTTAAGGTGGCAGACAGCTGTTACAAACGTGTTTTTGGGTGGTCCGCTCATTGGTTGGGACGGAACGCTTGTTGTTTGTGGAGTTGGGAATGATATCCGTGCCTATCGAGGTGACATACAGGCATCACTTAGTGAGAATCAATCTGAATTGGAAATTAAACTGTACCCCAATAGTGTCGATCAAGAATTGAATGTATCAGTAGCTTCTGAACTTGTCGGATCTAATTATTGGATTACTGATGGTATGGGAAAAATCGTAAATGGTGGAAAATTTTTTTCTGAAAACACGGTAATTGACTGCGGTGAGTTGTTTAATGGAATTTATTTTCTAATCACTGAGAGTAAGTCAAAAAAAGCATATAGAATAATTAAACATTAATAATGGAATATGAATAAAGGAAATTTACTAATCATAGTGCTTACCATCGTAACAGTTTCGGCGACAGCTCAGGTACCGAATTATGTTCCTGCCAATGGATTGATCGGTTGGTGGCCGTTTAACGGAAATGCCAATGATGAAAGTGGTAATGGAAATAATGGAACAGTAACTGGGGCAACATTAACGGCAGACAGATTTGGTAATCCAAACAATGCTTATAGTTTTAATGGTACTTCTGCCAATTATATAGATGTTCCGCATAACGCATCATTTAATGTTTCCAATGTAACAATTTCAGCATGGTATAATGCCCTTGATTATGGAGTTAATACCACCAGCTGGAAAAGACTGATTGTCAGTAAACGTGAATGGGGAGGATGGGGAAACTCTTTTGAGATGAATTTAACAGGTCCTTTTTCAGGCACGGATAATAAAATGGAGGCTTGTTGGACTATCAATGGTGTCAATTCTATCTTAACTTTTGAAGATGCTAGTTTGTTAACGAATACATGGTCTCACTTTGTTTATACGCACGATAATGATTCTGCAAAAATTTATTTAAACGGTAATCTTGTTCAGAGCATGGCAATTAGTGGTGGTTTAACAAACAATACTTTGCCAGTAAGATTTGGAGGACGACCAGTAGACGGTTGGCATCCATTTAATGGTAACCTTGATGATATCGGCATTTGGAACCGAGCCTTAACAGCTTGTGAGATCCAAGATTTATATAGCTCACAATTAAATTCCAGTACTGGAATAAATGCCGGAAATGATCTTACAGTTTGTGAGGGTGATCAGGTAACTTTATCTGGCTCGGGAGGGTCTAATTACAACTGGAGTGGTGGAATAAATAATAACACACCATTTGTAACGACTAATAGCCAAGATTATGTGCTTACCGCATTATCAACAAATGGCTGCTCTGGAACAGATACTGTATCGGTGACAGTAAATCAAAATTCTTCGGCTACCCTCAATGAAACAGGTCTAGATTCTGTAAATGTAAATGGAATCTGGTATAATCAAAACGGACAATATACACAGGTAATTCCAAATGCAGCAGGTTGCGACAGCACCATTACTATCAATGTTAGTCTTTCATTTACTGGGGTTTCAGAGTTGTCAGATCAAAACTTCTCTATTTTCCCGAATCCTGCAACAAGTATCATCCAAGTAAAAGCAGATGCTGGATTATTAGGAATGAGTTATTCAATTTATGACAACAGAGGGAAAGTTGTTTTACGTGGAAAAATAAACGCTGAAAATACAAGTATTGAATTGGGCAATTTATCTGGTGGCATCTATATGTTGAGCATAGGTGAAAATATGAAACACACATTCAAGGTAATTAAAGAATGAGCATATACGGAAATAATGAATTGTTAAACCGATTCTATTTTAAGCCAATAGTGAGTTGTTTTTCAAATAAGGATGTCTATTATAAGGGGCTTTTTGTGTTTCTATTGACTTGTCTCATTAATGTATGCAATGCCCAGACCCCGCCCCATTACTACCACAATCCACCAAATTGTGGAGTGAATAACCTATTCTTTAACACAGGTGTCTGCAACAAATTTCAATTCATTTACACTCAGACAGAAATAGCTGCCATGACAAATCCCGTTGCCGGTCCGATCAGCATAAGCCGCATTTGGTTCCGTCATGGAGGCGGTAGCTCAGATCCGTCTACTACGCTATCCAATCTGGAGATTAAAATGGGGCATACAACCCTTACGAACCCTGTGGGCCAGTTCAGCTCCAATTTTAATACAGGTGCACCCGTTACGGTTCTTACATCAGCAAGTTATATTTATACACCGTTAATCGGTGCTGCCGGTGTTCCTTCTGATAACTGGACCTTCATTGACCTTCAAACTCCATTTACCTATAATTTCTCGGATAATCTGTGTATTGAGCTCTCATTTTCCAATTCAAGTGGTTATATCGTTGGGCATTTTGCGGATAATGGCGGTATTCCGATCTCGCAATACGCAGGCTCAAATTCAGCAACGAATGCCAATGGGTCAACAGCCAGACCTGTGTTTGGGATTTCGGCAGGGTCAGCACCTTGCCCTCCTGTCACTGTATCAACCAGTCAAACGAATGTCAGTTGTAACGGGGCGACAGATGGCTCTGCAAGTGTTGTTGCTTCCGGTGGAACATCTTTTACGTATGCATGGTCGCCAAGTGGGGGATCAAACTCAACTGCAAATGGCTTATCTGAAGGAAACTACATCTGCACTATAACTAATGAATGCGGCAATTCAACTACCCAAAGTTTCACCATAACAGAACCGGATGCTTATCAACTTAACGCCACAGTTGTTCAGCCGACCTGTGGAAACGACGACGGCTGTATCTCGTTTGATCCTACTCCGGCAGGAACCTATTTTTACGATTGGCCATTCCCAACTGTAATGATCGTAGACAGTGTTTGTGATCTTGCCCCCGGCTCCTATGACATACTCATCACTAATATTGATGGATGCACGGTTGATACCACCATACTTTTAACTGACAACAGCACATTGCAAATAGATGCCAGTCTGGAGAGCTCAGCGCTGAACCTTGGTGACTCCATCCAATTGAATGCGACTGGAGGAATTAGCTACACTTGGAGCCCATCATCAGGTTTAAGCTGTTCCGACTGTTCTGATCCGATGGCCGCACCAACCGTGAGCACCACCTACATTGTTTCAGGAACGGATGCAAATGGTTGCAGCGGGACAGATACGGTTTACGTTACGATCGTTCCTGTACAGGTTGAATGTGGCGACATCTTCATTCCAACCGTCTTTTCACCGAACGGTACCGGCAGTTCTGCCAACAAAACGATCTGTGTGTATGGTGGATGTGTATCAGAGCTCCGTTTTGAGATCTACAACCGCTGGGGAGAAAAGGTTTATGAAACTACCGATGTAACCCTCAGTGAATGCTGGGATGGTACCTACAAAGGCAAACAAATGAATACGGGAACCTATCTGTATAAGCTAATTGTAACGTTCACAAACAACGAACTAATTGAAGAATCGGGCAATATAACACTGATTCGATAAAAAATAAGAATCAAATATCAATGGATAAGCAATGAAAATCAAAGCGAGCATAATACTGAATCTATTGTTCTGCACCATACTGTTTGTATTTCAGTCCTTGGGGCAATTGCAGAACAACAACTGGATCTTCGGATATGGTGCCCGAGTGAATTTTGCAGGAGCAAATCCGGTTGCAAGCACGTCAAGCATCAGTTCGAATGAAGCCACAGCAAGTGTTTCTGATCCCACTACGGGTCAACTACTGTTCTATACGGATGCGAGAAGAGTATGGAATGCCAACAACCAGGTAATGCCAAATGGTGCCAATTTATTGGGAGGATATTTCACCTCATGTACGCAAGGTGCTCTGATCGTCCCATTTCCAGACGATAACCAGCGTTACTACCTGTTCACCTTGGATGAATTGGAGGTTGAACCAGGTAACCCTGTGGTTGATGATGGGTTGAGATACAGCGTTGTGGATATGACTCTGAACGGAGGCCTCGGAGATGTTCAGACCAGCAATATGAACACCCAATTAGCTACGGACCTAACTGAAAAAATGATCGTCATTCGAAGTCCGGAAATACAAGGGTTTTGGGTGATCACTCACCGAAGAAATGCCAATGAGTTCCTGGCATGGAAAGTTGACGCATGTGGGGTGAATCTTCAACCTGTTGTGAGTACGGTGGGCTCGAATTTTATTAATATTCCCAGCATTGGTTATAATGAAGGATGGTCTGGTGCTATGGATGCATCTCCCGATGGAAATCGGATTGGAATGCCGGTGGATTTCAGCACGCGATTGGAATTTTTTGACTTCAACAAGACAACGGGGGCTGTCAGTAATCCTCTTACCGTAAATGTCACGGATGACGCAACTGCTCCATTTTTAAGAAAGTATGGAGCTTGTTTTTCTCCGGATGGGTCCAAATTTTACTATACGAATACCAATTCTGTGTATCAATTAGACCTAAGCACCTATACATCCGCTGCAATAGCTTCTTCGCATACATTGATTTATTCCACCATGTTTCAACCAATCGCATATCCTTGTTTTCAGATCGAACAGGCTCCGAATAATAAACTATATGTTGCAGTTGGAAATTCCCCAAGACTAGATGAAATCTCCAATCCAAATGCTTTGGGATTAAGTTGCGGATATGTAGATAATGCCGTCAACCTGACTCCGGGTGTTGTTCAGTTGTGCTTGCCTGATCAGGTTCCACTTGGAGGATTTGCTGCGTGTAATTCAAATCCTTGCCCACCTGTTACCGTAACAGCTAGTCAGACGAATGCCACCTGTAACGGGGCTACGGATGGCTCAGCAACTGTTGTTGCTTCCGGTGGAGCATCTTTTACGTATGCATGGTCGCCAAGTGGAGGTTCAAATGCCACCGCAAGTGGTTTAGCGGCTGGTACATACACCTGCACTATTAGCAATGAATGCGGTAATTCAACTACCCAAAGTTTCACCATAACAGAGCCGGAAGGATACCAACTTAACGCCACCGTTGTTCAGCCAACCTGTGGAAACGAAAACGGCTGTATCTCCTTTGATCCTACTCCTGCCGGAACCTATTTTTACACATGGCCGTTCCCATCGAATTGGACAGTGGACAGTGTTTGTGATCTTGCCCCCGGCTCTTATGACATTACCATTAACAGCGTGAATGGCTGTCCGATCGACACAACGATCATCTTAACGGATATCAATTCGTTAGCGGTGGAGGCAAGTCCGGAGAGCTCAACGATTAGCCTTGGTGACTCCATTCAATTGAGTGCAACTGGAGGGGTTAGTTACACATGGAGTCCTTCAAATGGATTAAGTTGTTTGGATTGTGCCAATCCTATCGCTACACCAAACCTAAGCACTATATATTTCGTTACTGCTACAGATTTAAATGGGTGCAGCGGATCAGATTCAGTGTATGTTACGGTTTTGCCAGTTTCGATTGAATGTGGAGACGTATACATACCGACAGTGTTTGCACCGAAAGGGATTGGAAGTGCAGCCAATAAAACAATTTGTGTTTACGGAAATTGTATCACACAGCTAACCTTTGAAATATACAACCGCTGGGGAGAAAAGGTGTTTGAAACGACGGATTTAACCCTGAGTGAATGCTGGGATGGCACATACGAAGGCAAGGAGCTAAATGCTGGGACCTTTTTGTATAAATTGGTTGTAACACTTAATAATGAAACCATTGAAGACTCAGGAACTATAACTCTTATTCGATAAACAAAAATTAAGGTCTATGAAAAAAAATATTTTTACTACACTTTTCTTACTACAATTCCTACCAGTTTTTTCCCAGGTTTTGATTAATGAAGTGATGATTAAACCCGGCCCTGACGCAACGAGCTCATTGTATCAATCCCTGAAAATGTGTTCCTCTTCGACATCCGGATCAGAATACATTGAGTTATACAATGCAGATCCATGCAATTCGGTCGATGTCAGTTGCTATATTATCGGATTCAATATTTTCACATCTCAATCTCATGGAACCTTTCGTTTTCCTGCAGGAAGTGTAATCCCACCACTTGGATTTTTATCAATTGGTGGTCCAAATTCAGGTGCAACCATAAATCTTTTCAACTATTGCTCAACTCCAAATCTGAATACAGGAAATGACAGGTGGTACCTTGAAAACGGCGATGGATACATTCTTCTCTATAACCCCACCGGCGTTGTAGTTGATGCAGTTTATTGGACTTTCAGCGCTGGTCAAGCAAACAAGTGGGGAACAGACTCGGATATAAGCAATGCTCCCACCCTTATAGCTGCAGGTTCGGGATGTCCGTCTGTCACCTCGCTACTTGGTCCGTCATCAATTCCTATCGGTAGTGCAAGTTATGCTGGTCAAGGTCCGAACACGGGAACGGTAATAGAGAGAACAACGGATGGCGGATCCACCTGGGCTACCAATGCAGCACCAACAATTAATAGCTGTAATGGAATCTGTGGTTCATCTTCATCCTTTGACCTAAACGCAACAATAGTTCAGCCAAGCTGTGGAAACGATAATGGATCTATTTCTTTCGCCCCCTCCCCATCAGGTAGTTATTTCTACACGTGGCCATTTCCTTCAAATTGGACCGTTAGCAGTGTGAGTAATCTCGCTCCTGGGACCTATCCTGTTACGATAACCAATGATTTAGGTTGTTCCGTCGACACAACAATTGAACTAATAGATATACCTTGTGGAAACACTTGCAATCCAAGTGGTAATTTGATCGTGTATTCCAATTATGACGGTGGAATTCTAACAATCAATGTAGATCAGAACATACCCAATCTTAAGGTTGGAATTTGTACGTATGAGCCCATACAGGTGACATTTACAGGTCCTTTTGTAGGGAACATTACCCAAGTTATTTATGCAGGAATGAATTCGAATCAAAATAACAACAATTGTGGACTTGGCAACTTTACAACATCAATTACAGGAGTTCCTTCCGGAATTGTAACAATCAGCCCACCAATGAATCCTCCTCCTGTTGGCTACACCCCTGTGCATGGAAACGGTTCCGGTCCTTGGGGCGGTGGAATGTTAGGGGTTGCTGGTCTTTGTGATACAACTGTCAATGCGGGAGGTGGAAACACCCCAGATGAGGTCGTGTACTATTTTCAAAATACAACAAGTGGAACGCTCTTGTTTCATCAAACACAATACGCATGCTGGACGAATCAAACAGTAAATATTTCTGCCGGTGGGAACTGCTGTATTCTTCCACCGAACTCAAATCCTTGCACCCCTCCTTCGGTACCTGAAATAACAACAGCAGCGGCAACATGTGCAGCCGCAGGAACAGCAACGATTTCAAATTATTCGGGATCATTAACCTATACGTTCTCACCAGCTGGTCCAAGTGCTGGAGCTAGCGGTGTGATCTCAGGAATGACCCCTGGAACATCTAACACCTTGACTGCGAGTAACGGTTCGTGTAGTTCGACAGCGAGTACTTCTTTCAGCATCGCCGCTCAGCTGACTGTACCGGCGTCACCAACCATTACCACTGCTGCTGCAACGTGTGCATGTGTGCATCTGATGAAACTGCAACGATTTCAAATTATTCGGGAACATTAACCTATACATTCTCACCAACTGGTCCAAGTGCTGGAGCTAGCGGTCTGATCTCAGGAATGACTCCTGGTACATCCTACACTGTGACAGCGAGTAACGGTTTATGTACGTCCTCAGCTAGTCCTTCTTTCAGCATCGCCGCTCAGCTGACTGTACCAGCGATACCAAGCATTACGACTGCTGCTGCAACATGCGCATCTGACGGTACTGCAACGATTTCAAATTATTCGGGATCATTAACCTATACATTCTCACCAGCTGGTCCAAGTGCTGGAGCTAGCGGTGTGATCTCAGGAATGACCCCTGGAACATCTTACACTGTGACTGCGAGTAACGGTTCGTGTAGTTCGACAGCGAGTACTTCTTTCAGCATCGCCGCTCAGCTGACTGTACCGGCGTCACCAACCATTACCACTGCTGCTGCAACGTGTGCAT
>JAJTDX010000071.1 GCA_021298235.1 Cryomorphaceae bacterium
CGGCCAAAAACTCCTCTGAAATGACTAATGAAACATCAGAAGAGCTCGCTCAATTGAAGAATAAAGAAGAATTGGTTTCAAAAATTTATCCCAATTATCAAAGTGAGGCCGAGGGAATAACTGCCAATTCGAAGTTGACAGAGACAGATAAGCTGGTTCAAATCCAAAATTTGGACAAAGCATTGCTTAATTCAATTAATGAACGAATCAAGGAAGTAGAGAAATATCTCGTCAAAAAATCACAAGATGAAGTTTTGAAAAAGGAACTTTCGGATCTTCAATCAATTTTGGCAGAGGTTGAAACTAAAGTGGAAGAACGTGAGCAATTGATAGCAAGTAAACTGCTCTCTGAAATACCAGAAGAACAACGCACAGCAAAAACGTTAAGCATTCTTGATAACGTATCACCAAACTATCGCTCAGAACTGAGCAACGTCAGAAAAGAAAGCATTGAATCTTTGACAGAGCGTAAAAAAGAATTGGCATTGGAAGAGAACCTTTCCATTCAATTGAAAAAATATGGTGAGGCACTTGAAAAACAAATCACAAAGCAACCTCTGGACAAAGAATTATTGCAAGAGCGACAGCTGTTGAGTCAAATGATTGAAGACAACCGAAATCGTTCGAACCAGCTCAAGGAAGACATTCGAAATATAGAAAATGGTAAACCTTTGATAGCTATTTCAGAGAAAGATTTAAAAGAGGAAATCGAAGCACTGGATTCCGAATATGCTGTCAAAAAACAAGAAATAGAGGCTTCCAATATGAGCAAAGAGCTTCAGTCAGAAAAGTTGTTGGAGCTAGAACGTGATCTTTCTCTGGTTTTAAACGCTCGAATGGAGCTTGTATCTGCAGAATTGAAATCAGCACCTTTTGATCGCGAGTTAATTAAAGAGCAGAAGATTTTGGAGAAGTTAACCGCTGAAAACGCTATTGAAATCAGTAAATTAGAGGAAAACATCGAAGAAGGACCGTTGACACTTTCAGTGGAGGAAGAACAACGCTTGGTTTCCAAAATCGAACCTTCGTATCTAGATGAGATTTCAGCTGTCAATTCCGGGAATGATCTTTCTACTGAGCAGAAACTTGATGCACAGCAAACACTTGACGAGAAACTCCTTTCCAAAATTTACGATAGAGTAGAGCAGCTTGATGACTTACAAACCAAAGGTGAAATCACTCCACAATTGGCGGAGGAACGCAGTTCCTTGGGTGCCTTAAGTCGTTCAATTGAAAGCAGAATTCAGACGCGAGAGAAAGAATTGGAAACAGCCTTGTCCGTATCTGCAACAACGGAGCTCGCCAAGCGGAACCAAATAAATGCCATGGATCCTACGTATGAAAATCGAATTCAAAGTATTTCTAACAATTCGCAGCTGACATCCGCGCAAAAGTCACAAGCGCTTCTTGAAGAGTCTTTTAAACTCAAGGAAAAGGTTCGTGCTACCATAGCAATACAGGAAGATCAACTGGAAGACAATACTACTCTAGAAGACAGAAAGAAGTTGATTACTCTTCGTGCGATTGATGAAGACCTGAGTATTGAAAATTCCGCTGGAACAATTTTATCCTCAGAAAAAGTTCGCGCTGATCTCATTAATGATCTTGATCGAAGCTATGAATCGAAAACTCAATCCATCTCACAAAATGTAGAGCTCTCTGAAATCAGGATGCAAGAATTACTTTTAGCAGAGGACAAGAGCTTATTGGAAAAGGTTACTATTGAACTAAACAAAGTCACTGATCAAATTACATTAAATTCAGAAAACAAGAGTTTAGTTCAGCGCCAGCAACAATTGAAAGAGCTTTCTTCCTCACTTCAACAACAAATTACTGATAGAAACACCTTCCTGGCTTCCTCGGAATCGCAAAATTATTTAGTCAGTAGACAAAAGATCTTGGATGAGCTTCAAAAGGGTTACTCGGAAACGAAAATTGACCTGCTGAATTCTAAAATGAATGAAGTACAAAAGAACAGTGAAGTTCTCAAGCTAGAACAAACAATGCTTTCTAAACTGGAAAATGAAAAATCGAGTTTGACTCGTTCATTAGAGAAAAATCCGAACGATAGTTCAATCAAGAGCAGATCACAAATGGTCAATGAATTAATTCAAGATCAAAAGAAAGTAGTTCAGGAATTGGATAACCAGCAAAAAGCTCTTGCCCAGTCTGCCGATAGGGAGAAGGTTGTGGCCAAAGTCGATGAAAGCTATGCAAATGATCTCGAAACTATCCGCAGCTCCGGATCAAATGAGGGTACTCTTAAGAGAGAGTTAGCGAGAGAACAGGAACACTTCCGAAAAATAAATGAACAGCTTTCAGAAAACGATCAGTCTTTGGCTCAAAAGAAAAATTCCAAACTTGAGCAAGAAACGGACCTATTGAATCAGGAATTAATTCTGTCGAAAGCACGGATAACAAATCTAGAAACAAAACTTAATGGCATGTCACCTTCTCCGGCAGGTGAGGAATATATTTCACAAGTTCGAGCTCAAGGGCTGGGTAAAGGCTCACGTGTTTTAGAGAGTGAATATTCTTCCAAAGACGAGCTTCTGGCGCAGGATAGAGAACTTTCGAAATATGAACTACTGCTGAAGGAAAAAATTGATACTAAAACCTCTGAATTGAATTCAGCACCAGGAGAAAACCAAAAGCAACAAGAATTGAATTGGTTGAATAAGGAATTGACTGCGGTGCAGACCAAGCGTCGTCAAGTAAAAATTTCACTCGGAGAACTAGAGAAAATACAAGAGTTGGCTGTCTCACCGTCCAATCGATTGGTTGAAAGTCCCGAATTGCGAATGTTAGATCAGGAAGAAAACAGGCTTCAGGAAAAAATGAAAGACCCTGCATTGACCAATAAAGAGCGCAAAGAAAATGAAAGCTTACTCAACGAAGTTTCACTCAAAAAGCAGACGGTTGAGAATAAATTGCTAACTGAAGAGTTGACGAGTCAGAACGAAAAGTCGGAGAAGTTTACCGAGCAGTTAATTAGCACGTCAACTACTCCTGAAGCTAAGAAAGCGGCAGTTCTCGAGAAAGAAACAGACGATAAGCAAGTAGAAAAGCTTCTGGAGCAAGCAGAACAGACAAAAGATCCGGCAGAAAAAAATTATCTCACTACTCAGGCTATAAATGTTCGAGAAGCATCCAACAGAGAAATTCAGAGTGTACTGGCAGATGATAAACTTGAGCAGGCAAAAAGAGAGAGTGGAGCTGAAAGTCTAGAGACGATTCAGGAGCTTGAGGCAAAAAAGAGGAGGTATACAATTAAATTGGGCG
Source organism: Cryomorphaceae bacterium (assembly GCA_021298235.1). The sequence continues at coordinate 3,283 of JAJTDX010000071.1, forward strand.
AGCTCGAAAAGTTAACCGTTGAATTGGATCAACAGATTTCAGAAACCAAACCAAAAGCAGCCAAGCCACTTATAGACGAAAGGTCCAAGCTAATTGAACAACAGGAACTTCTCAAGCAACAAATTGAGTCCACAGAGAAGAAAATTGCAGAGCAGCGGAAAGCAGAAGAAAGGAACGATCTGCTTTCATCAGATGTTCTGAATCAACAGGTAAGCTATCAGGAGGAACGAGAAATAGCAAGCTCCGAAGAATACAAAAGGTACGTAGAAAAGTCTATTCCTGCATTGGAACTGGAAAAACAAATTACTAATTTAGAGGCTGATCTGCAGCAGAAACGTTCCGAATCTAAAGAATTAAGTTTAAAGACTGTGACGGATCCTTCAGTAGAGAACAAACAAGCTCTATTGGATAATTCGAAAGAAATTGCTCGGTTGGAACAAGAGATCAGATCACTGAATAAAGAACTTGCTATTAAACAAACCAGCGCGAATGCAGAGCTGCCATCTAATTCAGTTGAAGCAATGAAAATGCAGAATTTATTGAAGAGAGGCATCGAACCTGTGCAGCGTGCGGCAGTCATTGCAGCGCTGATTCCAATGCCATCTTCTGGGTTGGAAATCAATAAAACTGCTGTAAACATTGCAAAACCAATTCCCGTCAATGTAAAAAGTCCAACAGGATTGGTCTACAGAGTGCAGGTTGGAGCATTTGCCAAGCCAATTCCTGAGGACAGATTCAAGGAGTTTAATCCTGTTTCCGGCGAAACATTGAATAATGGTATTACTCGATACATGGCTGGATATTTTAATAGCTCTAAATCTGTAATCGATGCTAGGGATCGAATAAGGGCAATTGGTTACGCGGATGCATTTGCAATTGCCTATTGCGATGGAAAGCGAATATCGATTGCTGAAGCCAAAGCACTGGAAGCAAGTGGACGTTGTTTGCCGAAAGGGGAGAATGAATTAATTATGGAAATGGCAGTAAACACTGCCGAAGTTTTGGGAGTTACACCTTCTGACAGTGTGTTGCCGGTTCTTCCTGAAACTGATTACGCCCTGATTCCGGGTGGTGTTAATTCAGAACCGGTTGAAAAGCATCCCGGTCTTTTTTACACGGTGCAGGTTGGAGTGTTTAATAATCCGATGAACGCTAAAGTAGTTCAGGTGATGCAACCGCTCATCAGTAATCGTCTTCCAAACGGACAAATTCGATATTCATCGGGGATGTTTGCCTCTGTCGATGAAGCTCGTCCAAAGAAACAGGAGGCGATCGATAAGGGAATCAAGGATGCGTTCATTACAGCATATTATAAATCTCAGCGTATTACGCTTGCTGAAGCACAGCAGCTTCTAACAAAAAATGGAACTGCGATTTTGGAACCGAATCGAACATTTTCGGATTCAGCTACCGTGAATAAATCTTCTGTAATAAATCAAACAACTAATTTGGTTCCGACAGAAATTAAAAGCGAGGTAAAGATCGATCCTTCGCTCATTGTTACTGCTGAAAAGAAAATTCAGAAATTACAGATAGTTACCAAGAAAACTTATGAGGAATTCCCCCGAGAAATACTGAATAGATACAACAGTCATGGCACTTTTTATTACGATGAGCTCGATAAACATGTGAAATCAGTCATTGTTGATTCTCCGGACGATTTGCCTCAGGTCTACTATTTCCGAAACGATATAGATACCTTGATTGTTGAGGATACCGATGTTAGAAATGGAAAAATCATCCGTATAAATGTGAATGGATCAGCCTTGCCTGGAGATTTTACGGATTGGCTGTTGCGTTACAATTACCGAAGAGAATTTGCTCGCAAAGAAACATTTATGGAGCTTAGTATATTCGGTGTGCCTGAAGATAAGCTGGATTTTCTCAAGGGCAAGCTTGAAGAATTTGGATTGAGTTATGAAATTGAGTGATGGAAAAATATGGAAACAATGTACATGTCTACAAAACACCAAGAGCAGGAAAGCTTAGAGACCGAAGAATTGCTAATTGAGCAAAAGGATCTCATCGTTTACAATGACGATGTAAATACTTTTGAGCATGTGATTCGCTCATTGATTGAAGTATGTGGTCATGAATTGATTCAGGCTGAACAATGTACGTTGATCATTCACCACAACGGAAAGTGTCAGGTCAAGCATGGTGAATTTGAAGAGTTAAAACCGATGTGTGTAGGCCTCTTGGATCGTGGTATTTCGGCAGTAATAGAATAATTGAAGCTTCATTTGTTAAAATCAAAAAAGCACCTATCTTTGCACCCGCAATTGGCCTCGTAGCTCAACTGAATAGAGCACCAGATTACGGCTCTGGAGGTTTAAGGTTTGAATCCTTACGAGGTCACAAGTTAAGCTAAAAGTCCCATTCCATATAGGTTTGGGACTTTTTTATTGATTTTATCTGAGTGAATTTTATATTTTAAAAAGCCACTTAAGTGTCAGATTAACAGTTTATTAATTGTTTGATAAAAGTTAGAACTACCGATAGGGTTCTAATCATTTCTCGGGTAGTTTGGCAACCACTTGTCCACTCATCGTATTACGAACAAGTTCTGCAATGAATTTAGCGAAAGAGGTAATATCTTGTTCCACACTTGCCTGCTCAAGAGCCTGCATATAGGTTGTTCTTTGTTCGACCGGAATAACCGTCCATGGATAGCCACCAGAGGCGAGCATCACATTCATTAAGTACCTACCCATCCTTCCATTTCCATCCATGTATGGGTGAATGTAGACGAATATGAAGTGTCCTAAAACGGCTCTTACAGATGCTTCAGTTTCCTCGGATAGTAATTCGAAAAGCACAGGCATGGCATCTCTCATGGCGTCGACATTGACTGGCACATGTTTAGAATTTCCAATGTACACTTGATGGTTTCTGTATCCGGCCAGATCCACGGGTTGAAGTAAGCCTGCTGCAACACTCGGATCGAAGAGTTCTCTGAACCATCTGCCATGATCTCTTTCCGTCTGAACACCTGGATTAGCTCCTAAAAGAATTTTTTCAATGCTTTCTTTCACTTGATTAAATGCCTGATAATAACCTCTTGCGGCCATGGCATCACGTTGTTTTCTGTCCTCTTCATTCGATTTGGCATTCCATTCTCCACTGCTTACACGAGCGATAAGTCCCGGAGTTACTTTATAGCGTTCTATCGAAAGAGAGTGGTACGCATCCGTGAGATAGAGATCATCCACTTTTCGTAAATAGGATTTAACATCAGGACTAATTCCAGGAGCAGGAGGGAAAAGTTGAATGACTGTTTTTCGCATTTCTTGCCAGAGCAAACGTATACGTATGGCATAAGGCGATCGCTCCCTGCTTGGTATATTAATTTCAGTGTTTGTTTCAAAGGGATCGACTTCACGGATGTCGTAATCCGCTTGTTTAAATGTTTCGATAATTTGGTCCGAAATCCTTTCTCGACCAATATTTCTGAAGGCACCCGCTAATCTTCCTGCTAGTGTTGAGTGTCCGTTTTCGAGCAAGACCGTCAGTACTTCAGATGCATCCCGTATCATGGATAGTGCCGTTCGAACATCCAAGGCGTGTGTTAGATAAATCCGAGGACTACAATACACTAGGGAGGATGGGAGATCATACAAACGGATGCCGTTATTTACTATGGTTAAAGTATCTGCAGGAATATCTGTTTTTAAATTAAACAAGGTTGTTGTATGTGGAAATGGAGTTGGGTTATTGTTGCCTTTCGGAGATCTTACGAGTAATTGTTGGGGTATAGACGTGTTTTGGACATGGATTTGCAAGGATTGATCCGGTGATAAACACCATTCGTTACCATATTTATGGTCTAAAAAAGCGGCAACAAAATCCCAATAGGCGCTGTACCATGAAGTTGTTTCTCCTTCCGTTTCAGACGGATTCGATGCAATGTACCAACCTTTGGAAACCTCTCGAATAAAACCATATTTCAGAAGCAGCTGACGATGCTTAATAGTTTTGAAGTTATCTGTATAAATTGCGACAACATTCTTGTCCTGAATTTCTTTTAATGATTCCAGCGCATCAGCTAGTTTTTGATTAGGCTTCATTTTTGGTGAATTATTAGTGTTCGAATGCGTTGTATTTTTAGTATATTAAAATGTGACAATTCTATTTTATTCGATTGTTGTAAAATTATTATATTCTAACCAAATGTAAGCAAATTTGTCTTGAAGGCTAGATTTCAGGTGATTTATTTTTATCCTCATGCTTTTTGAAATCAATAGTTATGAGTGTGTCCAAATCCTTGTAAAAGTTAGATTTTTCCACCTTGGAGGTCACAAAACAAAGCGAGAATGAAAGCGAGAGCGTCATTCTCGTTTTTGTTTTACATCATTCTCATTACCTTCGGTGCTGCTTCGCGGTCTGCTTCTCGTTCTACTTTGAATTTAAATCAAGAGATCTTTTTACAAGAAAGAATCTTTTGTAGAACGCTTAACTTTTTTTGTTAGCGTTTTGTTTTAATTAAATCGGGGAGATATTTCTCATCAAACCGCTCCGAATACTCCTTGAACTCTGTTTTCATCCATTTATCCCAAAACGTGAAGTATAGGCCATAATTCCCATTGAATTTTTCATGATGTAAGTTGTGATGTGTAGAGGCGGTTTTATAGTTCAAAAAGGGCAAACGAACCCAGTTTTTGGGATAAATTTCGTATCCCATATGAGCAAATAAATTATTGAACAGATCCAGTGTTTGCCACAAAAAGAGCATGGGCCAGAATATTGGAATGATCATAGGCAAAACGAGAAATGGGAGAAATTCAATTAGATTTTCCAACGGATGAAAAGCAAAAATGGTTAATGGGGATGGATCCGTGCTTTTGTGATGTGTTTTATGTACCCAACGATAGATCTTCGGATGATGCATGAATCGGTGCGACCAATAAAAATAAGCATCGTAGAAAAAGAGAAGAAAAAACAATTGTAAAATACCCCAGGTAGTTCCGTATGCGTTGATATCCCAATACAATTTCATATAGCCTAATTGATCGAGGAGTGTAATCAACCCAGTCAGAAAACCGGCCAGTAGAATGGAACCGAAAGAATACAAAATATCATGACTGAAAAAATGCTTGCGTTGCTCACTTTTGGGTTGAATTCTTCGCCAACGCCAAACGTTCTTTAATCCTTTCCAAACCAACCAGAAGACAGCGATTCCGAAAACCATATACAAGGTAAAATTGAAGAAAGATTCTTTTAAGGCGCTTTGAAGGAAGTCAGTGAAGTTGGTCATTGTTTAACTTCAAAAAAGTTTGTTAACCAAATTTAATACTTCTTCTGGTTGTTCCAAAGGACTAATATGGCCACCTCCAATAACGATCGTTTCAATGTTTGGAGGCGCAGGAACATAATCTTCAATTCCTTTGAGAGCAAACGTTTTAACCTTTAAATTTTTAATCATTTCGCTCGCATCTTCGGAGTCTGCAATTACCGCTTTGTCTGTGTGTTTAATCTGCGCGTTTGACAACAAATCCATTGGTCGTTTTAGTTGATCGACTAGAGAAGGATTTTCTTTTAGCGATGTTTTTCCAAACAATGCTTTGGCGGCTTGTTTCGTGTAAAAATTTCTGAATATCAACATGGAATGCTGAAGTCCGAACGTGAACTTTTGTTTTTTTGTGGCAGCAAGAAAGGGCATGTTACAAAGCAAAACACTTTCAAAGCGCTCCGGTTGCTTGGATGCTGCTCGTAAAATGGTCATACTGCCCCACGAGTGCCCGACAGCAATAACTTTGGCAATCTTCAAACTATCCAGAATTTCAAGAAGCATATCGGCACAATCGTTCAGCGACCAGTCGTTTTTGGTAATTTCCTTACTCAAACCGTGAAATGGCATGTCCACGGAATAAGTGGTTCGGTCTTGGATGGAATCGATTACCTCATCCCACAGGTGGTGGTCAAAATAAACACCATGTAGGAAAATGATTGGCGTTTTATCTGAATCAACCAGTTTCGGATAGACGGCAATTTTACCAAGATTTGTGTGAATCATTTAATTGCTGTTACACGTTTATTCATTTCCAGATTAATTACTAACGGATGGCGCTTGCTTGGTGAAAGCCTTTTGTTTCAACTGATCAACCATAAATTTGGACAAATCAGCTAGAGTGATAGACAGTTTGAGCCCTTTACCATCAAGTGTGGCGTTGAACGTTCCTTTCCCAGGTTTATCAACGATATTGGGACAACGCACAATCGTCCAATCGAGGTTGCTGTTCATGATGATGGGTTCCATTCGATTTTTATCCTCGATGATGACTTTCAGCCATTTCATGAAATAAGGAAGGATGATTTTGGTAAAAAACCAGGGTTGAAAAGCAATGCTATTTCCTGCTCCCACATTACTCATGGCAATGAGACGTTTGATTTTTTGATTTTGCATTTCTTCGACAATGATTTTCGTTGCATCGGAAATAAAGGTGGTTGGTTTGCCGTCACCCTTTCCACCAACTCCCAGGCATTGGATGACCGCTTCTTGATGATGTATAACGGAAGCAACTGTTTGTCGATCGAGCACATTTCCTTCGACAAGTGTTAGATTTTTATGCTTGATTTGAATTTTGGATGTATCACGCACCAGTATGGTTACTTCATGTCCTTGTTTGAGGGCTTCTGCTAAAATACCTTGACCTGAAAAGCCGGTAGCGCCGAAGATGGCTACTTTCATTTGTATCTTTTTGTTTTATACAAAGTTCAGTAAGATGGTTGCTTTATACCTGACACAAATGTGTCAAAATCAACCCTTCGCCAACTTCTGACGGATCCGGGTAAGGCTTTGTCGTTCAATTCCAAGGAAGGAAGACAAGTGCGATAAAGAAACTCGGTTAAACAAATCCGGATTTTCTTGAATGAAATCAAGGTAGCGTTGTTCTGCTGTTTCAAAAAGAAAACTTTCGATGCGCTTTTGCTGGAACTTCAAAACGGCTTCTGCTACCAAACGACCATAGCGATCAATGTTTGGGTATTTGTCGTAACCGGCTTGAATATGGTCATAAGAAAGATTGACAAGAATGGTTGGTTCAATACACTGGAAGTAATACTTACTTGGCGTTCGGGAGATAAAT
>JAJTDX010000072.1 GCA_021298235.1 Cryomorphaceae bacterium
CGTTGACCGAGGCATACGAATGATCATGGAAGAAACAGGTGTTACATATAATGAGGCAGATGAGCTTCTCAAAGTACACGGTTCAGTGCGAAAGGCCGTTGAACATTTCAAAAATTCAGCATTGTAACGTGGATTTTTCCATTCAGGAATTTACACCTTTAGATTCTTTCAATTCAGAGCTTCCTGAAAGATTTTGCTATCCTCATAATTACACACCGCATCCAATAGCAATTCAGGCAGCTGAGAATTTAATGAAGGGACTTACATCTCTTAGTGATGGTGAATCTTTTTTCGGTGAAGAATTATTTTCCAATGGAAGAACGTGTGGAAAAATGTTTGGTGTTTTAGTGGTAAAGGGCAATCAAGGTCAGCTAGGTTATATTCAAGCATTCTCCGGAAAGCTACATGGAAAAACACAATACCCTGGATTTGTGCCACCAGTTTTTGACCGACTAAGTGAAAGCGGCTTTTATATAGAGGCTGAACAAAAGATCGTTGAAATCAATCAAGAGATCGAGGAGATTAAATCAAGTTCGGCATTCCTCTTGTCTAAAGAACATCTGGAAAACCTGAGAACATACCACATCGTTGCACTTTCATCGCATAAAATGAGGATTAAAGAATCAAAAGAAAGACGCAGAATCCGAAGAGAATCACTTCAATCTCTCTCAGAAGCAAAGCAACAAGAAGCAATCAAAGAAATGAATGCAGAAAGTGCACATGAACAATATGAATTCAAAAGACTTAAGCGATCGCTTCGCGAGCAAGAATTAGAGCTTGAAAAATACATTTCGAGCTATGAAGATTCACTTATTCAACTGAAGGATAAACGAAGTCGATTGTCCTCTGAGCTTCAAGATAAATTGTTCTCTCAGTATACTTTTTTGAATGTTAGCGGAGAAACAAAAGAGCTGCTTAAGTTATTTCAAACTACTCCTCCTTCAGGTGCTGGGGATTGTGCTGCTCCAAAACTCCTTCAGTTTGCCTTTAAAAATAAACTAACCCCGTTGACCATGGCCGAATTCTGGTGGGGACCATCACCTGCAGCAGAGGTCAGAATACACGGTCAATATTATCCCGCATGCCGAGGCAAATGTGAGCCCATACTTCAGCACATGCTTAAGGGCTTAGAATGCGATTTCAATCCTGTTGAGCAAAAACTGAATGACTCAGCTAAAATAGAACTGATCTACAGTGATGAAGATCTAGCTGTCATTCATAAACCTCATGAACTTCTATCAGTACCCGGAAAAGGGGCATTTGACTCGGTGTATAATCAAGTTAAAGCTCTATTTCCAGCTGCAACCGGTCCCATGATCGTTCATCGACTGGATATGTCAACGTCCGGATTAATGGTCGTTGCACTAAATGAAAACTCATATAAAAACATTCAGAAACAGTTTCTGGAACACAAAATAAAAAAACGCTATTCTGCAATTCTCAATGGTGTACCTAAAGAATCCAAAGGCACTATTTCACTTCCCTTAAGAGTCGACCTTGACAATCGTCCGCATCAACTCGTTTGCTATGAGCATGGCAAAGAAGCGATCACGGATTTTGAGGTCATTGAAACAAAAGATCAGCAATCCAAGGTTTATTTTTATCCAAAAACCGGCAGGACGCATCAATTGCGTGTTCATGCAGCACATCCGGATGGATTAGGCTGCCCAATTGTTGGCGATGAATTGTACGGAGTCCCCTCAGAAAGACTCTGCCTCCATGCTGATCGACTTGAATTGACTCACCCAACAACAAACAAAAGACTCAATTTTGTGTGGAAAATTGATTTTAAATTTTAATTCTTTTCATATATATATCGTAATATTGCAATATATCTTTTTAAATGGGACTTACGAAAGCACAAAGTTTCACAGCGGAACACAATCAAAAAGCATTATTTTTCAAGGCTTTAGGTCATCCGGCACGAATTGCGATCATAGAACATATTCTTTCTGTTGACACCTGTATTTGCAATGACCTTGTTGGCATACTTCCTCTTTCACAAGCGACGATCTCGCAACACCTTCGTGAACTAAAAGAGTCTCAACTTATTCAAGGTACTGTTGAAGGAAACGCTGTATGCTACTGTATCAACCCTAAAGTTTTGAATGAGATCAAAAAGATCATTGACGGATTTATCTCCAATTCAAAAATGGAACAACCAAATTGCTGTTAAAAAACATACTATGAAACTTTCAGAATTAAAACATTACCTCAATGAGCTCAATACAATTCGTTTCAAATTACCAAATGGAGAATTTGTTCCGGACCATTTTCATGTCACCGAGATAGGACTGATATCCCGAACGTATATTGATTGTGGAGGAAAATTGCGCGAGGATAAAAAGGTGAACATACAATTATGGTATTCACACGATTTGGATCATCGCTTGAAACCCAATAAACTTATTCGTATTATCGAACAAAGCGAACGTCTGTTAGACCTTGAAGAGCATGCCATTGAAGTTGAATATCAACAAGAAACAATTGCCAAGTTTGGATTATCCTTCAAGGAGAATGAATTTATACTCACCCCATTGCATACAGCATGTCTCGCTGAGGACCAATGCGGCATCCCGGAAACGCCTAAAAAAATTTCATTGGCTGAATTAACTCAGGAAAAGTCCAAATGTTCACCCGGAGGCAAGTGCTGTTAAAATTGACATTCCATGAAAAACACCATTAAACATATTTGCGAAAAGTTGTCTCAAGAATTCAATGTAATTCCTGAATCCAGACGAGTTATTCTTCAAAAAATAGCATCATTCGTTCAGGTGCAATACGATGCAAACCGGGAAATAAAACTCGTTTACGTATGCACACACAACTCGCGTAGAAGTCATTTCGGACAAGTTTGGGGCAAAGTTGCCGCTGAATATTACGGCATCCCAAATGTGAGAACATTTAGTGCTGGAACAGAGGCCACCGCAATGCATCCGAATACTGTAACTGCTCTGAGATCCATTGGTTTTGATATAAGTTCAGATGGAGATGCATACAATCCGAATTACTCCATTGGTTTTGACGATGAAAAGAAACCCATTCTTTGCTTTTCGAAAACCATCGATCACGACTCAAATCCAAAAATTGATTTCGCAGCGATCATGACATGCTCGGAAGCAGAGGAAAATTGTCCTTTTGTTCCCGGTGCATCTCTTCGAGTGAGCACAACGTATGAAGACCCGAAGGAATTCGACGGCACCACCCAACAGAATGAAAAATACATAGAAAGATCGTTTCAGATCGCCAGAGAAAATCTGTTCATCTTCTCATTAATTCAGAAAAAATGAAAAAACGATTAAGTTTTCTTGACCGCTATTTGACACTTTGGATTTTCGCAGCCATGATTCTCGGAATCGCCCTTGGGTTCTTTTTTCCGGGGATTTCTGAAAACATGAACGACTTATCCAGCGGAACAACAAACATTCCTTTGGCATTGGGCTTAATTCTGATGATGTACCCCCCACTTGTAAAAATAGATTTCAAGCAGCTTCCCGTAGTCATGGCTAAGCCTAAACTGCTTGGATTATCGCTCTTCATTACATGGGTCATTGGTCCCATGCTAATGTGTCTGCTTGCCGTTTTATTCTTACCGAATGACCCGGAATACCTCACTGGACTCATAATCATAGGAATTGCGCCATGCATTGCAATGGTGATTGTTTGGAATGAGCTAGCTGAAGGAAACCGTGAGCTTACAGCAGGACTCGTTGGAATCAATAGCATCCTGCAAATTTCATTTTTCAGCATATACGCCTATTTCTATTTGGAAATAGTACTTCCTTTATTCGGCATCAAAGGACTTCATATTGATATTAGCGTGATTCAGATCGCTCAAACTGTAGGTATTTACCTGGGCATTCCATTTGCCCTAGCCATGCTCAGTAGATGGGTTATTATTCAGTTCAAAGATGAAAATTGGCTGCGGTACAAGTTTATCCCGACCATCTCTCCTATTACCTTAATTGCACTTCTGAGTACGATTGTTCTCATGTTTTGTCTGAAAGGAAAAATGATCGTAGAGCTTCCAATGGATGTTCTCAGAGTCAGCATTCCTCTTCTATGTTACTTCGGAATCATGTTCACACTCATGTTTTTCACAGCAAGGTTTTTCGGCGCGGATTATCGCGACAATGCAGCATTGTCATTCACCGCCGCTGGCAACAATTTTGAGTTGGCCATTGCAGTTTCAATTGGAGTATTCGGCATAAATTCAGGTCAGGCATTCGCCGGAGTTATTGGACCTTTGGTAGAAGTTCCCGCACTCATACTTCTCGTGAGAGTTATCTCATACTGGCGAACCTCCTATTACAAGAAATAATCTATTTCAAAATACAATGGGGTAAGATTGCAATCCTACCCCATTTCTTTTTTAAGGAAGTAAGTCTTAATCTTTGGTTTTAGCCTTCGCTTTCCCTTTATCGATAACAATGCTAAGCTGCTCGGCCCCGTCAGTAAGATCCATTTTAATGGTATCTCCTTCCTGAAGATTTGCTTTAATTATTTCCTCCGCTAGCGGATCTTCGATGAACTTTTGAATTGCGCGCTTCAAAGGTCTGGCACCAAACTTTTCGTCATACCCATGCTCCACGATAAAATCTTTCGCTTTTTCCGTCATTTGTATACCATACCCCAAGTCATTAATTCTGCCGTATAATTTCTCCAACTCAAGATCGATGATTTTGTGAATGGATTCACGCTGCAATGATTTGAAGAGAATCATATCATCGATCCTATTCAAAAACTCAGGTGAAAAGGCCTTTCTAAGTGCATTCTGAATTACAGATTTTGCATTTTCATCTCTTGACTCCTCTTTAGCTTTAGTACCAAATCCAACTCCGCTACCAAAATCAGCCAATTGTCGCGCACCAATGTTGGAGGTCATAATTAGGATCGTATTCTTGAAATCAATCTTTCTGCCCAAACCGTCTGTCATGTGACCATCATCCAACACCTGAAGCAACAGATTGAATACGTCCGGATGCGCCTTTTCAATTTCATCCAGAAGAACAATCGAATAAGGTTTTCTTCGAACTTTCTCTGTTAGCTGACCACCTTCCTCATATCCAACGTATCCCGGAGGGGCACCAACAAGCCTGGAAATTGAAAACTTCTCCATGTATTCAGACATGTCAATCCTGATCAATGCATCTTCTGAATCAAATAAATACTTCGCAAGCACTTTCGCAAGTTGAGTCTTACCTACCCCTGTTGGCCCGAGGAAAAAGAAAGAACCAATTGGCTTGTTTGGGTCTTTCAATCCGGCACGGTTTCTCTGAATAGCCTTAACTACTTTCGAAACAGCCTCGTCCTGACCAATTACCTTTCCTTGCAACTGCTCAGCCATTTTGACCAACTTACCTGTCTCTGACTGAGAAACTTTTGTGACTGGTATCCCACACATCATGGACACCACCTCCGCAACATGCTCTTCGGTAACTGTGACACGATTATTTTTCGATTCCTGCTCCCACTTTTGTTTTGCCAATTCGAGTTGCTCCTGATACTTTCGTTCAGAATCCCTCAACTCAGCTGCCTTTTCGTATTGTTGAGATTTAATCACCTCATTCTTCTGTTCCTTCAGCCCCTCTATCTGAGCCTCTATATCCAGAATTTCTTGTGGCACATTTATGTTTGTCAAGTGAACTCTTGAACCCACCTCGTCCAACGCATCAATAGCTTTATCAGGCAAATGTCGGTCTGTTATGTATCGCTCCGTTAACTTCACGCATGCAGCAATCGCATCCTCTGTGTAGGATACAGAATGATGGTCTTCATAGCGTTCTTTGATATTATTAAGGATTTGAATCGTTTCGTCGATCGTCGTTGGTTCGACCAATACTTTCTGGAAACGTCTTTCCAATGCACCGTCCTTCTCGATATACTGTCTGTATTCATCGAGCGTCGTAGCGCCAATTGCCTGCATTTCTCCTCGAGCCAAAGCCGGTTTGAACATGTTTGAAGCATCGAGTGAACCGCTTGCGCCACCTGCACCAATGATCGTATGTATCTCGTCGATGAAAAGGATCACGTCAGGATTTTTCTCGATTTCTTGCATGACCGCTTTCATGCGCTCTTCAAACTGACCGCGATACTTGGTCCCAGCCACTAATGAAGCAAGATCCAGAGAAATGACACGCTTATTGAAAAGCACTCTTGATACTTTGCGCTGAACGATTCTTAAAGCCAGCCCTTCGGCGATAGCACTTTTACCTACACCTGGCTCACCAATTAGTATTGGATTGTTCTTTTTTCTTCGGGAAAGAATTTGGCTTACTCGTTCAATTTCTTTCTCACGACCTACGATGGGATCCAGCTTTCCGGCTTCAGCCATTTTTGTCAGGTCACGGCCAAAATTATCTAGCACAGGTGTTTTTGACTTCGGATCTGTAGGTTTTTTCTGAGCAGCAAATTGTTCTCCTCCTTCATCGTCTGAATTTCCTGGAAATTCAGCTCTCGGTGTTATGTTTTCTTCTATCATGTTATCTAATTCATCTTTTACATTTTCATAAAATACTCCGTATTTATTGAGCAAACTGCAAACAAAGCTGTCCTCGTTCTTCAACATCGACAACAATAAATGTTCCGTTCCAATCACCGGACTCTTGAATGCCTTTGCCTCCAAGTATGTCATTTTTAAAATTCTTTCCGCTTGCTTCACCAGTGGAATATTCGCATTTTGATTCACTGCTTTCGTCACATTGCCTTTCAGGGAAAGTTCGACCTCTGACTTCACATGTTGAAGGTCAAGTTGCAGCTCGCTCAGAATCTTTACAGCTGTCCCATCTCCAAGGCGCACAAGTCCAAGAAGAAGATGTTCTGCACCTATAAAATCATTTCCAAGTCTGAGAGCTTCCTCCCGACTAAATGTAATTACGTCTTTAACTTTGGGAGAAAATTTTGCCTCCATATTCACACCTTTTTCGACTGCTATTTTAAGCAGTATTCCTTGTTTACAAATCTAAAACGAATAAATTGTTGAAAAGTACCCAAAAAAGTCAATTTTTCACAGATTTTTGTTAGTAAAAAGCATCGCTTTTAAAACCATCGATCGGTCCAATATATCTAATTTCGGAACTTGCTTCAAACACGCAAATCGCGTGCTCAAATTTATTAAGTGACAAGATGGCAGACGGAGAAAAAATAATCCAGATTAACATTGAAGATGAAATGAAATCAGCCTACATCGATTATTCGATGTCGGTGATTGTTTCAAGAGCTTTACCTGATGTACGTGATGGTTTCAAGCCAGTACACAGAAGAGTACTATATGGAATGCAAGACCTAGGCGTCTTTTCAAACAGGCCTTATAAAAAGTCGGCAAGAATCGTTGGAGAAGTGTTGGGAAAATATCACCCTCACGGCGACAGCTCGGTGTATGACACTATGGTCCGTATGGCGCAGCCCTGGTCGCTTCGCTACCCCCTGGTAGATGGACAGGGTAACTTTGGATCCGTGGATGGCGATAGTCCTGCTGCGATGCGATACACAGAGGCCAGGCTACGGAAGATTGCTGAGGAAATGCTCGACGATCTCGATAAGGAACGGTTAATTTTGCTCCCAACTTCGACGAGAGCCTCGAAGAGCCAACGGTTCTACCTACAAAAGTTCCAAACTTACTCGTAAATGGTGCTGCAGGTATTGCAGTAGGTATGGCTACAAACATGGCGCCGCACAACCTTTCAGAAGTGGTTGATGGAATTGTCGCCTATGTTGACAACAAGGATATTGAGGTTGAGGAATTGCTCAAATTCGTTAAAGCCCCAGACTTCCCTACCGGCGGAATCATATACGGATACGAAGGTGTTCGTGAGGCACTTCTAACCGGACGTGGCCGGATTGTCATGAGAGCAAAAGCAGAAATAGAGGAATATAACGGTCGCGAGCAGATCATTGTGACTGAAATACCTTATCAGGTGAACAAGGCGGACATGATTAAGAAAACCGCTGAGCTTGTCAACGATAAAAAAATCGAAGGCATTTCCGATATCAGAGATGAGTCAGACAGAAACGGGATGCGCATTGTCTACGAAATCAAAAGAGATGCCATTGCCAATGTTGTATTAAACAAGCTCTACAAGTTCACCTCTCTACAGACGTCATTTTCCGTAAACAACATTTGCTTGGTGGATGGCCGACCTCAGTTGTTGAACCTGAAAGAGCTCATCTCAAATTTTGTTGACTTCCGACATGAAGTAGTTGTTCGCAGAACGAAATATGAGTTGCGCAAGGCAGAGGAACGTGCACACATTCTTGAAGGTCTGATTATTGCTTCCGACAATATTGACGAAGTAATAGAAATTATTAAAGCATCCGCAAGCCCTGACGATGCGCGAGATAAACTTGCCACACGTTTCGGGCTGTCTGAAATTCAGACCAGAGCAATTGTAGACATGCGCCTTCGTCAGTTGACCGGACTCGAGCAAGACAAGCTTCGTGCGGAATACGATGACCTAATGAAAACCATTGCCGACCTGAAAGATATTTTGGATCGTGAGGAGCGTCGCATGGAGATCATTAAAAATGAGCTTCTGGAGGTAAAAGAACGATTCGGTGATGCACGTCGCTCCATCATTGAATACTCTGCATCCGAAATGCGAATGGAAGATCTTATTGCTGACGAAGAAGTCGTAGTAACAATCTCTCATGCTGGTTACATTAAACGAACAAGTTTAACAGAATATAAGGTACAAAACCGCGGTGGAATGGGATCGAAAGGTTCTGCCACACGCGACAAGGACTTCCTCGAACATTTATTCGTCGCAACCAACCACAACTACCTTCTTATTTTCACGGAAAAAGGAAGATGTTTCTGGATGCGTGTCTTTGAAATACCTGAAGGAAACAAAACATCCAAAGGAAGAGCAATACAGAATTTGATCAATATTCCTCAGGATGACAAGGTGAAGACCTATGTTAAAGTTCAGGATCTTACAGACAAAGAATACCTCGAAAATAACTTTATTGTGATGTGCTCCAAGCAAGGCGTCATTAAAAAGACATCTTTGGAAGCCTATTCACGACCTAGATCGAATGGTATTAATGCGATTACGATCCGTGAGAACGATGAATTGCTTGAAGCAAAATTGACGAATGGCACGAATGAGATCGTTCTTGCAACGGCCTCCGGACGGGCTATACGATTCAATGAATCGACTGTTCGACCAATGGGAAGGAATGCATCGGGCGTTCGCGGAGTATCACTTGCAGGCGCAACAGATCAGGTAGTCGGTATGATCTGTGTTGAAGATGTTTATTCTACCATTCTTGTAGTTTCTGAGAAAGGGTACGGAAAACGGACTTACCTGAACGATCCGGAAGACAAAGAGCCTGTATACCGTATTACGAACCGCGGAGGAAAAGGAGTCAAAACGCTCAATATCACAGACAAAACAGGCCCTCTTCTTTCCATATTGAATGTCACAGACGAAGAAGATCTAATGATCATTACTCGAAATGGAATTACTATCCGAATGCACATTGACACCATACGAACTATGGGGCGTGCAGCACAAGGTGTACGTTTGATCAACCTGAAAAACAATTCAGAAATCGCCGCAATCGCAAGGGTTCCGCGATCAGACGAGGATGAGGAAGAGTTTGATGAAAATGGAAATCCAATCGATCCGATCAATGAAAGTGATTCCGAAAGTGGCACAGATATTGAAAACACAGATGTGGAATAATTAATTTTGTGCATCCTAAAATAAAATTGAAACATGAAACATCTTTTTAAAGCCGGTATCTTCTCTCTTACGGCAACTTTGTTTTCTACAGTAACTTTTGGACAAAAGGCCAACGAAACATCCGCTGCACTTGAGTACATTAAATTCAAGGACAATATGCAAATGGTCATGATGGGCAGTGGAAATATGGAAACCGGTCAGACAGCTCTTAAAAAGGCGAAAGAATTCATTGACCTGGCTGCGGAGAATGAAAGCACCAAAAAAAGTCCTAAAACACTTTTCTACAAAGGAGAAATTTACACGGCTTATTTACTTGCTTTTGGAATGGATACGGTTTTGATGAAGGAGCATGGTGAAGAATACTTGAACACAGGTCTTGAAAGCTACAAACAATCTTTGGCAGTCAGCTCCAAATTCAAAACTGACATCGAAGAATCAATCAATCAAAAGAAGGGATTGTTCGGAATGGGGATCAACCAAATGTATGACAAGGGCATGTACAAAGAAACTGCTGAAGCTTACGAATTTCAGGTTCGACTTTCAGATGTATTGGGACAGGTTGACACTTCATCTATCTACAACGCTGCGATTTGTTACGACCGCGCGAATGAATTCGACAAGGCTGCAGTTAATTATCTGAAGTTGGCAAAGATGAATTATAAAGCAACT